>DASYWL010000192.1:0-3485 GCA_035936055.1 Thermomicrobiales bacterium | reverse complement strand
GCAACGCCGAAGATCAGCTCGGCCGGCTCCGCGGACATGTTGTAGTACTGGTAGCGCGTCCCTTGTGGCAGGTAGAAGCCATCTCCGCGCGACACCTCGTACCAGAATGGTGCCGGTTGCTCACTCACGTGTACATTGAGGGTGCCTGACTGAACGTAAAGGCTGCAGTTCCCACCATGCTGCCGCACATCCGATCGTTGTCCGGGCAGCAGGCGCACCACACCGGCGGTCAGGTGCTCGGTGCAAGCCAGGATGCCGACGAGCAGGGGACGGTCCTCGCCCTCCATCCGCCAGAGCACGTCCTGCGGCCGAAGGACCCGAATGGTGTGCGTGGCGACGGCCTCCTCTGCTCCCACCGGCCACCGCCCCAACCAGTCGTCGCGGGTGTACTGTGCGCGCTCGAGGTAGGGCTTGGATCGCGCGTACGACCCCGTGGTGCCCTGCGATGGCGGCGGTGCGAGAAGCTCGAGGACGCGCAGTTCGTCCGTACTCGCATTCCATGCGTTGTGCCAGGTATCGCGTCGAAAGAACGCCGACTCACCCGGGAGCACACGATGGACCTCGCCCGTCTCGGGATTGGCGAGCACGAGTTCACCGTTCAGCACATGCAGCACCTCATCGGCCGCGAAGACGGTCCGGTAGGCCTCCGAGTGCCGGAAGGCGCCGCCCGGCAGCAGCCCGAAGACGAGCTGATGGATATGCTCGCTTGAGACGTAGATCCAGTCGGCGACCTCGCCGGAGTCAACATCGCCCCAGAGGTGCCGGGTGATGGCGCTCTGCAGGATCGGCGTAGGCGCATCGAAGGTCGGACGGGGTGACGATGCGTATCCCATCATTCTCGTCCAGGATCGTGCGTGAGATGCGCGTCCGCCCCGAGGATCGGCGCTTCAGGAAACGCCGGCGGGGTGAAGGTGCTCTCGATGTCGAGCGCTCGGCCGGTGTTCCCCGATTCCATCGTCTTCACCATGATCTCGAGCACGTGGTACGCGTGCTCCGGGGTGATCTTCGGAGGCGTTCCAGTCTCGATCGACTCGATCAGGTGGCGAATGCCATCGGTCCACGACCACGCACTCGTGTCGTTGTAGACCTTCCAGCAGCCCGCGCTGTTCTGCCACAGCTCATACCCGGCCGGCGCCCAGTCCTCGCCGATCATTTGGATCGTCCCCTCGGACCCGTAGATCTCAATGCCGGGCACACGATACTGTTGGATTGTGAAACCGGTGGTCACGACCGCATATCGCGCATCGCCGAAGTCGAGCAACAGCTGGGCGTTATCATGCGTCTGCACGTCGATCGGGCGCCCGTCGACGACCCGGCTCGGGATGGCGATACCACTCAGCGCCGTAATGCGCTTGGCGGGTCCGATCAGCCCGGTCAGCGTGGTGACGTTGTAGACGCCGAGATCGAACATGGACCCGCCACCCGGCTCGTAGTACCAAGACCCCCAGCTCGGGCCGGACCAGCCGTAGAACCCGCGCGCGGTCAGCGGCTCACCGATATCCCCGCGCTGAAGGTGCTGCCACATCGCTTGGTAGGTGCGGCTGAGCACGACATGAGGCGCGGGCACCAGGAACCCAGGGCTGGCCTTTGCCAGCTCCACGATCTCAGCCGCCTCATCAAGCGACATCGACATCGGTTTCTCGACGAGAACGTGCTTGCCAGCCGCGAGCGCCTTCTTCGTGATCTCGCCGTGGAGTGGCATCGACGTCAGGACGAGCACCACATCGATGTCCGGATTGCCGATCACCTCCTCGTAGTCCGTCGTGAAGTTCGTCAGGCCGTAGCGCGCGCGAACCTCCTCTCTGCGACTCTCCAGCACGTCGCAGAGAACGGCGATCTCGACTCGGGGCGTCGGCATATTCAGGCTGAGCAGGTGCGGAATGTACTTCTGGGAGACGCTGCCACACCCGATTACTCCGACTCGCAGTGCCTGGCTCATTGATCGTTCTCCTATCGTCGTCGAACGAGGGTCGACGCGGGTTGTCATCGGCGGGCGAGGTCAGGGAGCGACCACCACGCTCACCTGCGAGATGCCGCTCTCCGTCGCGCGTTCCGTCCGATGGCTCTCCATCCCGAGCGACACGCGGTCCGCTCGATAGACTGCCCGGAAGCACTCGACTGGCTGGTCGTCTACGGTGTATGCGACTCCTTCCACGACTAGCACGGGGGCGCCATCCGCAACCCCGAACAGATTGGCCTCGAACTCGCTGGCGGCACTCGCCTCGATCGTCTGGGTCGCTCTCATCAGCCGCAATCCGTAGCGCGTTTCGAGCAGGGTGTAGAGGGACTGCGACTCCAGGTCCTCCTGTTCGATTCCCGCGCAGCGATCTGCGGGTAGGTAACTAGTCTCGAGCAACAACGGATCATCCCCTGCGGCCCGGAGACGGACGATCTTGACTGCCGTCTCGCCACGGGACAATCGAAGGGCAACTTGAATTGGCGCCGGTGGAGCACCGATACCCAGTTCGATGACGCTGGACGCCACCGCGCCACCGTGGCGCATCGTCTCCTCGGCGAACCCGACGAGATGCAGTGCATCGTAGGTGAGCTTCGGAGCGGCCACAAACGTGCCGACTCCCGGCCGCGCCACCAGGACACCTTCGCGCTCGAGAAAGGTGAGCGCTTGGCGCACCGTCATTCTGCTGACTCCCGCCTGCTCCGCGATATCCCGTTCCGCCGGTAGCTTCGCGTTCGTGCCGAGTTGGCCAATGCGCACCGATTTGCGGATGTGCTCGACGAGCTGGTAGTACAGTGGAACCGGGCTGTGTCGGTTGAGCTTGTTCGCTCCCCAGTCCAACGCTCTTCTCCGGTGTCGCTGCCTCGCCTACGTCCGCCGGGTCCGGTAGGCCGGGACGGCCGAGCACTGCTGAGGTGACGGCCCCGTAGCCCGGCCTACGGATAGCTGGCACGCCGCCGACATAGAGAGAGGGGCGCCATACCGCCATTGCTGGTACAGAGGTCTATACCAGAGCCTATAGCATGGGTATAGGTCAGTCAAGGGACGCTCTGGCTGGATCGAACGGAGAGAGGCAGCATACGGCTTCCATGGCGTCGGATGCATGTCACCGACCGCCGGCATGGTGTGCTCCGTCATGACGGCTGCCGACGCAGCCCACCGTCCCATCCCCCGTCCTTGTGGTCCCCCCGTCCTTGTGGTATTGACCACCAGGACGAGAGCCACCGTCTCACCCACCCCGCTGGTCGGCCTCCTCCGCCTCCGTCAGCGGCCCCAGCGGTACCCGATACGCCCCTGCAGCAGCGTGAGCAGTTTCGGTCACCCGCGCTAGCTCTCCCGGATCGACCACCTCGGCGGAAGCATGGAAGAACACCCTCACCACGTCGTTTGTCCCGGCATGCTGGGTGACGACCTCATGCGCCACCTGGCCGCCCCACGCGCTGTCCTCCGGGCTGATCGCGACATGGATGCGGAGCCGGGCCGCGGGGGCATGGCTGGCGTCCTCCGTGCCGACGATCTCGTCGGGCGG
>DASYWL010000191.1:0-2197 GCA_035936055.1 Thermomicrobiales bacterium | reverse complement strand
GGGATCAAGATCACAGCGCCGTGCAACCAGCCGATCGTGCCGCTGCCGGAAGGGGAGAGCTATCTCGGGTTCATCTTTGCCGAGGGGGAGACGGCGGCCGATGCCGAGCGGGCGTTGCGATCGGCCCACGAGCGGCTGTCCTTCCGCATCGACCCGACAATTCCCCTGATGCGGAGGTCGTAGGCGTCCAGCGATGTCGACCGCCGTCCCGCCGAGCATTGTCTCGATTCATGCTCGTGCGAGCCAACCTGGAGGCCCACCTCTCAACGGATGGCCGTTGGTGTCCTGGTGCCATCGGCTTTCAAGAGCCAACCACATGGCTGTCATTCTGAGCCCTTCGGCTTCGCTCAGGATAAACTCTGCGAAGTATCCCCGGCGCTCAGCGCCGGTTTTTTCGCTGCATGCTGTCAGCGTGCTTCTGAAATAGATTGCCACCGGAAAACAGACCGCCCGGCCATAGGCCGGACGGGGGATGCTTCGACCCGGCTTCGGCGCCGGTGCGCCTCGCCGGCTCAGCATGACAGTCATGTTTGGTCTCGAGGGATTTTGGCAGGTTGCCGCGAAGGACGGACAGCCCCCCTGACGGGGCGCACCCTTCTTCTGCTTACTCGCTACTTGCGCGGTGGGGCGCCACCCTTGGTCGGAGCAGCGGAGGGAGGAGTCCAGCCCTCAGGCAGCTGCGCGTTCTCGCCGAAGAAGAACTCTTCCATCTCCTTGCGCAGCAGCTTGCGGGTTTCCGGATCGGCCGGATTCAGCGCATAGTGGTTGATGAGAATCGTCATGTGGGGCTTCCAGAGATCGTAGCCCTCCTGGGAGACGTTCTCGTAGATGCGCTGGCCGAGCTCCCCCGAGAACGGCGGCTTCTCCAGCCCGGGCAGTTCCTTGCCGAGTTTGACGCAGTGCACCATGCGGGGCATGTCGGGTCTCCCTGTCCGATGACTCACGGGTACGCGGGCACCGCGCGGATGCCCGGTTCGTCTACGCCAGTGTAGCAGAGGGGGTGCGCGGTGCCGGTGACTCCATCCACTGCCGGCAAGTCGGTCCGAACGATCTGGTTCGGCATGCGGTGCGCCTTCACGCGGGCGGCGCTGGAGGGGGCGATTGCGGCTGGTGATGCTGTCACGCCGGTGGCGGCCGTGCTGCCACGCGGCCCCAAGCCGGCGAGTGCCGGGTGGCCGGAGCCTCCCCTCGACCGCTGGCTGCGCGAGCGAGGGATCGAGATCGTCGAAGTGGGTCGGCTCACTGAGGTGGATCTCGCCGCGATCGAACGGCTGGTGCGAGAGCGAGAGATTCCCCTCGGGGCCGGCGCGTGCTTTCCATGGAAGGTGCCGGCCCAGCTACGATCGGCCATACGCTGCGGCGTGCTCAACATCCATCCGTCGCTGTTGCCGGCGCTGCGCGGCCCGGAGCCGGTCTTCCACGCCTACCGCTTGGGACTGGAGGCGACCGGCGTCACCGTGCACCTGATGGACGACGGCTGGGACAGCGGTCCGATCGTCGCTCAGACGCGGGTGGCGATCCCAGACGACGGACGGGCTGACGCCTTCGAGGCCGAGCTCGCCCGGCGGGGTGGCGAGATGCTCGCAGGCATCGCACACCAGTGGTGCGCCGGCACGCTCGATGCACGCCCGCAGGACGACGCCAGGGCGAGCTGGGCACCGGTGCCCGGCCCCACCGAGCGACACATGCTGCGCACACTCACTGTCGCACAGGCACGGCGCTTTCTGTCCGCCTGCCCGCCGCTGACCGCGACGGACGCCGACACCGGGGTAACGGTGGCGGTGGCTGGTGTTGCCGCTCGTGGCGAGGTGGCGGTGCGTGTCCGCTGCCGGGATGGTGACCTCTGGGTTCATCGTATAGGCACGAATGGCGTCGCGAACGGTACCGGAGGCGTTTGACAAGCGGTCGCAAGTATGCGATAAGGCGTGTGTCAGAACCCGCATCTGCATGATAGAGCGCCTTGGCTGGGGCCTGTCGCGAGATGCGCTTCGGGTTCGGCACACTGGTCCATTCCAGCAGGCACGATCCAGGTTCATGAGTCCGGGCAGCGGGGGATGGCCCCTCCCGGATTCGGCTCGAATGCCACTTCCCATCGTCGAGAGAGGGCCGGCGATCGTCGTTTCCATCACACACTACATCAACGTCAGGATGTTCCCGGTCCATGGCTGGCCGGGTGCCGCTCTGTTTGCAGACGGCA
>DASYWL010000190.1:0-4945 GCA_035936055.1 Thermomicrobiales bacterium | reverse complement strand
GCAGTCGCCGGTCGTGCCTGCGCTCGACCGGCGACTGCGTGTGGTCCAACACACAGTGCGGCTAGAGGGCACCACCGTGGACAAGACAGCGTCGCCTCATGGAGACCTAGAAGCGCCTACACCTCGATCGGGCTCTCCGCGGCACCGATTGGCGGCTGGACATCGATGCGTTCCTGGCCGCCCATGTAGGGGCGCAATGCCTCGGGAACGATGATTTCGCGGTCGACGGTCTGGTAGTTCTCCATGATTGCGATTATCGTGCGCGGCAGCGCGAGGCCCGAGCCGTTGAGGGTGTGCAGCAGTTGCGGGCGCTTGCCCTCCTCTGGACGGTATCGGATGTTCATTCGACGGGCCTGGAAGTCGCGCATGTTCGAGCACGACGAGATCTCCAGCCACTCCTCCGATCCTGGCGCATACGTCTCGATGTCGTAGGTGTGCGCCGAGGCGAAGGACATGTCCCCCGTCGAGAGGTCGAGGATGCGGTAGGGCAGGTCGAGGCGCTCGACGATATCGAGCGCCTCGCGAACGAGCCGGTCGAGCTCCTCCGGCGAGGCATCAGGGTGGACGAACTTGACCATCTCGACCTTGTCGAACTGGTAGACCCGCTTGATGCCGCGCACATCTCGCCCGGCCGAGATCTGCTCTCGACGGAAGCAGGGCGTGTGGGCGACATGATAGATCGGCAACTGATCCTCGCTCAGGATCTCGTCTCGGTACAGGTTGGTGACGGGCACCTCCGCGGTGGGGATCAGCCACTTGTCATCGTAGCGGTCCTTGTAGAGCGTCTCGGCGAACTTCGGCAGGTTGCCGGTGCCGACCAGCATCTCGCCGAGCACCATATAGGGTGGTGTGACCTCGCTGTAGCCATGCTCCCGGATGTGCACGTCGAGCATCCACGTGATCAGCGCCCGCTGGAGCCGCGAGCCGTCGCCGCGCAACACGTAGCCTCGCGCGCCGGCAACCTTCACCCCGCGCTCGAAGTCGATGATGCCCAAATGCTCGGCGAGATCCCAGTGGGGCAGGGGGCCGAAGTCGAATTCCCGGATCCTGCCGTGGGTGGGCCCGACCTCATTCGCGGTCTCGTCCGATCCGACCGGCACGTCAGGATCCGGGATGTTGGGAATGGTTAGCATCAGCTCGCGCAGCTGTTCGTCGACCGTGCGAATCTCCCCGTCGAGCGCGTCGATCCTGTCGCCGAGCTCGCGCATCTCGGCAATGCGCCGGTTGCGCTCTTCGAGGTCCTTTGTCTTGCCAACGAGCTTCGAGCCGGCGTTGCGGTCGGCCTTGAGCCGGTCAACCTGCGTGACGAACTCGCGCCGCCTAGTATCGAGCCGGAGAATCTCGTCGACCGGAGCGTCGACATTCTTCTGGCGCGAAGCCTCGCGCACCACTTCGGGGTTGTCCCGGATGAGCTGGATGTCAAGCACAGTCGTTACCTTCCAGGAGAGCAGATTGGTCTATCCAGACCAACTCTGCCACACGGCAGCCGGATCAACGAGCAACGTCGCCGGTCGCCGCGAAACGGGACGCCGGCCGTTGCTCAGGCAGACTGTGTGCTGGAAGGCAGTGGGGAGAGGCCGGGGAGGAACTTCGACCACGCCTCGTCGAGCGCGGCATTGATGCGCCGCTCAATGGTGTAGTACTGGCCGGCGCGCGGCTCCCGCGGCTCCATCTGAAGCACCATGCGGGCCTCGGCCACGCTCTTGCCGCCCTTCCGGTGATTGCAGGGCTGGCAGGCGGTGACCACGTTGTCCCACGTATGCAAACCCCCGCGCGAGCGGGGAATGACGTGGTCGATCGTCAGTTTTGTGCCACGTACACCGCAATACTGGCAGGTATGGTTGTCCCTGATGAAGATCTCCCTGCGGGTGAGCTTCACGCGGGGCCGCGGACGCTTGATGAGGTGTACCAGGCGGATGACCGACGGGAATGGAAACGCGCGGGTGGCACTCGCGATACGGCCGCGAGCTGCCTCGAGAAGCTCGGCCTTGCCGCCGAGCACCAGATTGAGCGCTCTTCGCACACTGCAGACGTTGAGCGGCTCGTAGTTCTGGTTCAGGACCAGGACGGAATCCCTCATGCTGCGGAACCTCCGTGGCCGGCTACGACGATCCGACACACCCGTCGATGTCTGACGCAACCGACACCTGTCAGAAGCGATGGTAGCACGCAGGACGGCGGCCCTACAACGTTGAGGATCAACAGATTATGAAGCGTGCTGCCCGCGCGCTACCGATAGGGCGAGCGTTCCCTAGCGTCCGCCCTTCCAGCTGCGTCAGTTGAGGCCGGCCCTAGTCGGCGGCAGCGGCCGAGGGGATGCCGAGGGCCGGAGCGAGGTAGGCACCGGTGTGCGACTTCGGGCTGCGTGCGATTTCCTCCGGCGTCCCCTCGGCGATGAGCTCGCCACCGCCCGAGCCGCCCTCCGGACCGAGGTCGATGATCCAGTCGGCCGACTTGATCACGTCGAGGTTGTGCTCGATCACAATGATCGTGTTGCCGCCGTCGGCCAGCCGCTGCAGGACGCCGAGCAGGCGCTCGATATCGGCGAAGTGCAGCCCGGTCGTCGGCTCGTCGAGGATGTAGAGTGTCTTGCCGGTCGCGCGACGGGAGAGCTCGCTGGCGAGCTTGACGCGCTGCGCCTCACCGCCGGACAGCTGCGTTGCCGGCTGGCCGAGCTTCACGTAGCCAAGACCGACGTCATTGAGCGTTGCGAGCTTGCGTCGGATCGCCGGGATGTTCTGGAAGAAGGCGACCGCCTCCTCGACGGTCATGTCGAGGACATCTGAGATCGACTTGCCCTTGTAGAGGATCTCCAGCGCCTCGCGGTTGTACCGCTTGCCCTTGCAGACCTCGCACGGCACGAAGACGTCTGGCAGAAAGTTCATTTCGATCTGGATAATACCCTCGCCCTTGCACGCCTCACAGCGGCCGCCCTTGACATTGAATGAGAACCGGCCTGGCTTGTAGCCCCGGGTTTTCGCCTCTGGCATGGATGCGAACAGCTCGCGGATCGGTGTGAAAACACCCGTGTAGGTCGCGGGGTTGGAGCGCGGCGTCCTTCCGATCGGGCTTTGATCGATCTCGATCACCTTGTCGAGATGCTCGACGCCCTCCAGCGCCTCGTGGGCGCCCGGTTTCACCTTTGCGCCGTGCAGCTCTTGCGCGAGCCGGCGGTAGAGCGTATCGGTAATGAGCGAGCTCTTGCCGGAACCGGAGACACCGGTGATGCAGGTGAAGGTGCCGAGTGGGAACTCGACGGAGATGTCGCGGAGATTGTTTTCCTTCGCGCCCTCGAGCCGCAGCCGGTTGCCCTTGCCCGCGCGGCGCTCCTCAGGGACCTCGATCTCCCGCTTGCCGCTGAGGTACTGGCCGGTGATCGACCCCTCCGCCTGTTCGATGGCCCCGACCGGACCCTCGGCAACCAGCTCGCCGCCGTACTCGCCGGCACCGGGACCGATGTCGATGATCCAGTCAGCCGCGCGCATAGTGTCCTCGTCGTGCTCGACGACGAGGAGGGTATTGCCGAGGTCGCGCAGTCGCTCCAGCGTACGGATCAGCCGGTTGTTGTCCCGTTGGTGGAGCCCGATGCTCGGCTCGTCGAGAATGTAGAGCACTCCCATCAGGCTCGACCCAATCTGGGTCGCCAGCCTGATGCGCTGCGCCTCGCCGCCAGAGAGCGTGTTCGCGGCGCGGTCGAGCGAGAGGTAGTCGAGCCCGACGTCGACGAGGAAGCCGAGACGCTCGCGGATCTCTTTGAGGATCTGCCGGGCGATGTAGAACTCGCGCATCGAGAGCGGCGCGCTCGGGTTCTCGGACGGGTCATCGCTCATCTCGGTGAACCATGAGAGCGCGACGCGGATCGGCTGCCGGGTCACGTCGACGATGGAGTTGCCCCGGATCAGGACGGAGAGCACCTCCGGCTTCAGTCGCGCGCCCTCGCAGACCGGGCAGGGCCGGGCGGTCATGTACCGCTCGATCTCCTCGCGCATGTAGTCGGACTGCGTTTGGCCATATCGTCGGCGCAGGTTCGGGACGACCCCCTCATAGGGCATCGAATAGGTCCGCTCCCGTCCGCGCTTCGACTCGTAACGGATGCTGATCTTCTTGCCCTTCGTGCCGTTGAGCACGATGTCGAGCGCCTCGTCGGACAGCTCGCGGACGGGCACCTCGAGCGAGAAGCCGAACGTTTCGCTGGCGGCCCGAAGCAGCGCCGAGTACCAGCTCGAGTTCTCGAACCCGCTCCGCATCCACGGCACGATGGCGCCCTGAGCAATGCTCAGGTTCTTGTTCGGCACGATGAGGTCCGGATCGAACTCCATCTTGGTGCCGAGGCCAGTGCACTCGGGGCAGGCGCCGTGCGGCGAGTTGAACGAAAAGTTGCGCGGCTCGAGCTCGCCGATGCTGATCCCGCAGTACTCGCAGGCGAAGTGCTCCGAGAATGTCAACTCCTCGCCGTCGATGATCTGAACCTTGGCGATGCCATCCGACATGCGCAATGCGGACTCCAGGGAGTCGATGAGCCGGATGCGGTCCGGATGGCCCTCGATGTCGATCTCGTTCGGGTCGTCGTGGCGAATGATGATCCGGTCGACAATGACCTCGATCGTGTGCTTCTTCGTCTTTGCGAGCTTGATGTCCTCGTCGAGATCACGGATCTCGCCGTCGACCCGCACGCGGACAAAACCCTGCCGGCGAATCTCGTCCAGCACGGCGGCGTGCTCGCCCTTGCGATCGCGGATCACTGGGCCGAGGATCATCAGCCGTGTACCATCCCGCTGGGTGAGCACCTGGTCGGCCATCTGCTGAACCGACTGCTGGGTGATGGGTCGACCGCAGTTTGGGCAGTGCGGGTGCCCGATCCGGGCGTAGAGGAGTCGCAGGTAGTCGTAGATCTCGGTGACGGTCCCGACCGTGGAGCGGGGATTGCGGGAGGTGCCCTTCTGGT
>DASYWL010000189.1:0-3295 GCA_035936055.1 Thermomicrobiales bacterium | reverse complement strand
GTGCACGGTGACCCACGGACCGCGACGGCTGAAAAGGGCAAGGTGATCTGCGAGGCGGCAGTGGCTGGCCTGCTGGAGTTCGTCGAGGAGTGGCGCGCCTGGCCGGTCGCCGGGCGACGCGACTTCCATACCAACCCAATCCAGTCCGAGATTCGCTGGTGACAGCATCTGATGTCGATTGATTGGGCTGGTGGTCCCTGGTGCGAGAGTGCCACCGCATCCATGCATGCCGTTGCGTTTGAGATCAAGAGGGACACGCGGTGAGAATTCGCGAGATTCGCGCGGTCGGACTTTACGGTGCAACGCCCGAAGGCGGGTGGAGCCACGAACTCCGCCCCGAGGACAGCGTGCACACGCTGATTGCCGTCAGCACCGACGAGGGCCTGACCGGCCTCGGCAGTGTCTTCACGTACGTCGGACTGGTGAAGGCGGCACTCAGGGTGCTGGAGCCGATTTACCTTGGCGAGAACGCCATTGAGCCCGAACGAGTCAGCGAGAAGCTCCACCAGCACACATTCTGGCTGGGGCGGGGTGGGTCACTGACGCACACCATCAGCGGAATTGACATCGCGCTTTGGGATCTTCTCGGTCAGGTGACTGGACAGCCGGTTGGCCGGCTCCTCGGCGGTCGCTATCGAGAACGTGTTCGGCCTTACGCCTCGTTGCTCATGGATGAGCCAGAGTCGCTCACCGAGCATCTCCATGCGACCAAGGCGCAAGGGTTCCGGGCCTTCAAGATCGGCTGGGGACCCTTCGGCCGCCGCAGCAATCGCCTTGACGAGACGATCGTTCGCGCCGCACGGGATACCGTCGGACCCGATGCTCTCCTGATGGTCGATGCCGGTGCCAGCGATGCCTTCTGGCCACAGGGGTACAAGTGGGCGCTTCGAACAGCAACGATGCTCGCTGCTTACGACGTCGCGTGGTTTGAGGAGCCGCTCCCACCGGACGGACTTGAGGATTACGCCAATCTTCGCCGAGCCGTTCCCGTGCCGATCGCTGGTGGGGAGGTACTTACACGTCGCCAGTCCTTCCAACCCTGGCTTGAGGGGCGGGCTTTCGACATCGTCCAACCTGATGTCACGAAGGTCGGTGGAATCAGCGAGGAACGCCGGATTGGGTGGATGGCGCAGGACCACGGCGTCCGGCTGATTCCCCACGGCTGGAACACGGCCCTTGGACTGGCTGCCGACCTCCAGCTCGCCTCCGCCTTGCCTGGCACCGACCTCGTCGAGTACCTGACATGCTCGCCGTACGTCGATGAAATCGTCGAGGAGGGGTGGCAGCTTGACGCTGACGGCCTGCTGCCGATCCCCGAGGCTCCTGGTCTCGGGATTCGCCTCAACCTCGATGCTGTCGGGCGCTACGCCGGCGGTGAGCGCTTGCTAGGGTGATGCCAGCCGCAACCGAACCCTGCATTGCCGCACTCGGCTTCAGATGTCTGAATCGTGCAGTGCAGCTCAATCCGTGCGATCTTCGCTGGCGCGTGGGGAGGGGCAATCAGGCGTGCCGCTGAACGGGCGCGGTCGAGCTCCTCCACGTATTTCGGTTATACCCCGCTCCTGCTCCGGTCGCGGTTACCAAGGGCGCGAGATCGAGCGATCGCTCTGCCTCATGAATCGCTCACTTTGGGGACCGGCCGCGCGCGACCATCGGCCCTTCAATGATGACCGATGACCGAGATGTCTGCCTTCCTCCTTCCGGACAGCATCTTCGCAGACATTGTGGAGCGCCTGATCGACGTCCTGGTGAGTGCCGAAGGAGTGCATGTGTGTCCAGACTGCGGCGAGCCGTACCCCTGCCGGCGGCGACGGGGCTACTGTACGGATTGCCGCACCCGCCGCAAGCGGGCGAATGCTCGGAAAAGCTGGCATGAGCACCCGGAGTACAATGCGCGCCGGCGCGTCACCGCCGACGCCTGATCTTCGATTCGCTCGCCGACTCTTCCAAGCGGTACCGAGATCCGATCGCCGTGGCGCACGAGTGGCAGCGCATGCTGAGCGGGATGCGGTCGCGCTGGAACGGCTGATCACCAGCCTGCCCACCAGCTACCTTCTCCAGAGCGGTGCGACCGAGGTCGACGGTGTGAAGCCGCTTCCAGGGTTGATCGGGGACCATCGCCAAGCCGGTCTCGCCAGTTCGCATCGAGCCGCGTTCGCCGGCTGCCCTGGAAGAGAGCCCGGACCGTTACTGGTCCGGGCTCTCCGTCGCTTTCATGTGACCGACCGTGGCCTCCTAGGGTGCGAGTACTGCTAGACTGGCTCCCTGTTCAGGAAGGACAAGGGTGACGACACGACGATGTAATCCTTGGGGCCTCCGGCCGCTCTCCCAGCACTACGCGGTCGGACCGTCGTTGCGGACGGCGTCGCTCGGACCAGGAGCGAGAGTGTGGGTGAACTACCGGCTCAGCCGGCTATGGCTGGTCGCCTGTAGTCTTCGGCGTATCCGGGTCCTCGCCCCACTCCAGCCAGGAGCCGGTGTAGAGCGCGAGTTGCTCGTACCCGATCAGGTGGAGACTGAACGCGGTGACGGCCGACCGCACACCGGACGCGCAGTAGGGGATGACCAACTTGTCCGGCGTGACGCCCGCCTCCTCATAGAGCGCCTTCAGCTCACTCGCCGGCTTCCAGAACTTCGGCGGCTCCGGCGCCGCGTTGAGCGGGAAGTTGATGTTGACCGCGCCGGGGATGTGCCCCTCGGTATATTCCTCCAACTTCCTCGCGTCGAGGATGACGGCGTTCGCGACTTCGAGGTTGGCCATGACTTCATCCATCTGGGCGAGCAGATCGGCGTTCGGCGTGCCCTGGTAGGGCTCGCTACCGGCAGGCGCCTCCGCCAGACCTTCCTCGACCTCATGGCCAGCCTCCTGCCAGGCAGGGAGACCGCCGTCGAGGATATGGACGTTCTCATGGCCGAAGTAGTGCAGGATCCACCAGAGCCGGGCGGCGAAGAGTGTGCCGGGGTCGTAGACGACCACGGTGCTCGCCGACGAGATGCCGATGTCGCCCAGCAGCTGCCGCGTCGTCTGCTGCCACTGTTCGATGGAGGCGTCGGAGGTGTCGATCACTTCCAGCTCGGGCGCGGCGATCCGGGCAGATCCCGGGATGTGGGCAATGTTGAACTCCTCCACGGGCATGAAGCCGACGGTGACGAGGTCGGGGGCGTCCATGTTCTTCTGAAGCCAGGCGACGTCGACCAGCGCCTCAGGCCGGGCGTAGTCGTCACCCGGCGGCGTGGCCTGGGCCAGTGCGGCCCGGTACGACCCGGAGCCGACCAGCATGGCGGAGCTCACCGC
>DASYWL010000188.1:0-4197 GCA_035936055.1 Thermomicrobiales bacterium | reverse complement strand
GTCCGGGTCAAGGATGGCGTCGAGCTGTCGCTGCGCTACGCGACCTCGGTCAACCAGGTGCGCCAGAAGACGCAGGCCGTGGTCAAGAGCTCCTTCGAGGAGATCGGCATCCAGACCCAGCTGGAGCAGATCGATGCGGGCATCTTCTTCGGTGGTGAGGCTGGCAACGAACAGAACATCAACCATTTCTACTGGGACCTGGCGATGTGGACGAGCGGTCCCGCCAGCCCGATTCCCACCTCCTTCCTTGAGGCGTGGTACGCCGGGCCGGAGGACTCGCTGGAGAACGTCGCCCAGCGGGAAAACCAGTGGCAGGGGCAGAACTTCCAGCGCTACGTCAACGAGGACTACGACGCGCTGTACGAGGAGCTGCTCACGGTCACTGATCTCGAGCGGGCCAACGAGATCCTCATCGCCATGAACGACCTGCTCATCGAGGATGTCGTGATCATCCCGGAGGTCAATCGCGCCGCCGACAACTACGCGATCGATCTCAGGCTGGAGGACGCGAACGTGGCGATGAGCTCGTTCGAGTACAACTACTGGAACATCGCGAACTGGGTGTACCGGCAGGGGTAATCCCAGCCGCGGCTTAGCTGACGAGTTCCAACTGTCCAGGCACCGGAAACCGGTGCCTGGACAGTTCTTCTTGTGCGGGAACGCGGGTTGAGGGGCCACGAGCATTGACGGCACGCTACTGGTTCAGGAGATCTTGCCATGCCGGATATGCCCCGCACCACCCGTGAGGTCCTCGAGGATCGGTTGCGCCTGCGCAAGCCCGGCGCGACAGTCGATGACATCGCGCACAATTACGCGGACGACCTGATCGTGCTGACCGGCACAGGGGGCATCTCGGGCGCGGCGGTGTTCGCGAGACTGCGCGCATCCTGAACGAGTACCTGCCGAAAGGGCGCTTCGAGTATCACAACAAGTTGGTGCAGGGCGTCGTCGTCGGGCCTCGACGGCCGTTTGCTCGACGAAGGGCAGTTTGACCGAGCGCTTGATCTTGACGACGCGGTCACCGGCAAGGAAGACCCACGAGATGTGGGTCTCGATCAGTTCGACCCGGTCTGGTCGCCATGGGTAGGCATCCGGGGAGGTCAGGTTATGCACGAGTGGTGGCGTGGTCATGCGGAGTCGATCCTCGGGTAGTGCGATCTCGTTGACAGCGGCTATCGAGGAGATTGCACCATATCAAGGGATGGTTGGGCCTGGTTACTGGAGCGTTGGGGCTCGAGCAGCGGGCACGGCGGCGCCGAGTTGCGATCGGTCCAGGCCGCTGCTATGATGCGGGGACTCCACCCCTTGGAGCACAACCCACTGTTCGTCGCGTGTGTCGCGAGGAGGGCTACTGATGAGTACGCGTGATCCCCGCCGGTTGAATCGCCGTTCGCTGCTCAAGTGGGGCGCTGCCGCAGCTGCGGTGCCAGCCGTTGCCGGTAGTGCGCGCCTGTCATCCGCGCTGATGACCGACACGCAGAAGTCCGTCGCGTCGTCTGCTCTGCAGTTCCCGTTCCCCGAACTGGAGGAGATCACGGTAGCCCAGGTGCGCTCCGCGCTTGATACCCGGCGCATCTCGGCACGCGAGCTCGTCGACATGTACCTGGCACGCATCGAGGCCATCGACCGCAGCGGACCCGAACTCAACTCGATCATCGGGCTCAATCCCGAGGCGCAGGCTATTGCGGACGCGATGGACGCGGAGCTGCAGCGCGGGCAATCGCGCGGCGCGTTGCACGGCATTCCCGTGCTGCTCAAGGACAATATCGATACGGCCGACGAGATGCTGACGACCGCCGGCTCGCTGGCGTTGACGGAATCGTTCCCGCCGAACGACGCGACCGTTGTCCAGCGGCTACGCGACGCCGGTGCCATCATCCTGGGCAAGACGACCCTCAGCGAGTGGGCGAACTTCCGCGGCTTCCAGTCGTCAAGTGGATGGAGCGGTCGCGGTGGGCAGTGTCTGAACCCCTTCGTGCTCGACCGCTCGCCCTGCGGCTCCAGCTCAGGATCCGCAGCGGCAATCTCCGCCAACCTTGCCCTGGTCTCGCTCGGCACGGAGACGGACGGCTCGATCGTCTGCCCCTCGCATAACTGTGGGATCGTCGGCATCAAGCCGACGGTCGGCCTCACCAGCCGGAACGGCGTGATCCCTATCGCGCACAACCAGGACACGGTCGGCCCACATGGGCGGACGGTCGCCGATGCGGCCGCAGCCCTTGGGGTGCTGGCCGGCACCGACCAGCGCGATCCGATGACGGCGGACGCCACGGACAAGGGGCACCGGGACTACACCCAGTTCCTGGACCCCAACGGCTTGCGGGGTGCTCGTATAGGGGTGCCGCGGAACGTCAAGTTCTTCGGCTACAGCCGCGAGGCCGACGTCATCATCGAGGCCGCGATCGATGCCTTGCGCAACTTGGGCGCTGAAGTCATCGATCCCGCTGATTTCCCCCACCCTGACGAAACGCTCGAGGCGGCGGCGACCACCGAGTTCGAGGTGCTGCTGTACGAGTTCAAGGCGGACCTCAACGCCTACCTCGCGGCCCGCGATGATCCCGAAGTCGGTAGTCTCGCGGACCTCATCGAGTTCAACGAAATGCACTTCGAGGAGGAGCTGATCTACTTCGGACAGGAAATCTTCCTCCTCGCGCAGGAGAAGGGACCGCTCTCGGAAGAGGCGTATCTCGAGGCGCTCGCGAAGAACCAGCGCTTTTCCCGCGAGCAGGGCATCGATGCCGTGCTCGAGGAGTACAACCTCGACGCCCTCGTTGCACCGACGGGGAGCCCGGCGTGGGAGATTGACCTGGTCAATGGCGATCTCTTCCTCGGCGCCAGTTCGTCGCCGGCGGCGATGGCGGGGTACCCGCTGATAACGGTTCCAGCGGGCTTCGCCTTCGGGCTGCCGGTGGGCATGACGTTCATGGGCACCGCCTACAGCGAGCCCACACTGATCAAGCTCGCCTATGCCTTTGAGCAGGCGACACAGGTCCGGGAAGCACCGCGGTTCCTTGGGGCCTTCGAGCCGACAGGGGTGCTCGGCGGGATACAGGGCCCGTTCGTGCCAGGCATCGGAACACCGGTGCCCGTACCGCTCCCGTCGACACCACTCCCCGGTGCCGAGGCGACACCAACGGTCGAGCCGGCTACTTAGAAGGGCCGGTCAAGGGGGCAGGCAGCCCGGCCGGTTCCATACCAGCGCAGCCAAGGGACGTGTTCTCAAAAGAGCACGCCCCTTGGCGCACCCTGTCGGCTCCGCTGGCTCATGGCAGGCGGTATCCCTACCGGTAGACACTGAGGCGGGCGGCGTACGCCTGCGCGCGCTCGTTGCCGAGCAACCCGGCGAAGTCGAGCGGTTTGGTGTACATGTCCAGCGAGCCATCCTCGTGGCGTGGCCAGGCCTCCGGGTCGCGGTCCCAGGCCAGCTCGATGCCGTTGAAGTCCGGGTCGTGCAGGTAGAGCGCCTCATGCGTGCCGTGGTCCGACGCGCCGTCGATGCCCCAGCCGCCATCGAGCAGGCGCACCAGCGCCTGAGCGAGGTCCTTGCGCTCCGGATAGTTGATGGCGAAGTGGAAGAGGCCAGTCGTGCCGCGGGGCGGTGGGCTGCCGTTGGCGCTCTCCCAGGTGTTCAGTCCCAGATGATGGTGGTAGCCACCGGCGGAGAGGAACGCCGCCTGCGTTCCGTAGCGGGCCATCACCTCGAAGCCGAGCAGATCGCGGTAGAAGGCGACGGCACGCTCAAGATCGGAGACCTTGAGGTGGACGTGGCCGATGTGCGTGCCGGCCGGTGCGGGTTCGAATGCCATGCGGTGCTTCCTCTCTAACACAGGTTGTGTGCCAAGACAAACTACCTTGCTGGTAGACATACTACGGAGTCACCTGAGTCATGCCAACCGAATTGGATGCCTACAGATGGCTGTACATCATACGTGCCCCGAGCGGCGTCGGCGACCTCTCCTCTGTGGCACGCGGATTCGTGTCTTGCGTACCGAGCATGGCCTCATGCTGGGCAAGGTGTGCCGCGACGGCTTCCACCAGCGGGCAGTTGGGTGAACCGGCGAGGACGACCGCGCTCATGGCGTTGCACTCCCTTTCTGTGGGCCAAAGGCAGGCGGGCGAATCACCAGGCGTGTTCCGTCATCATCGACCTCGGTGCCCATCTCCGTGCAGAGGGCCGCGAACCGGTCGGCGAACCAG
>DASYWL010000187.1:0-4133 GCA_035936055.1 Thermomicrobiales bacterium | reverse complement strand
CCGGTCCATGCTCGGCTACTGCGCGGTCGACGATCCGGCCGAGCATGACGTCTCCGGCGAGCGCGAGGGTGATGGGAGAAGCCATGGCAATACCTCAACGATCCGTTTGTCACGAAATTGACACGATTTCGAGTGGGGCGATATGGCGAATGCTATCTCGCTGGTGTCACGCTGGTCATAGACACGAAGGACGTGGCGTAATGACACAAGGAGACGAGCTGTGTACCCGCAACTGACACTGCGCCACCCATCTCACCATCGGTTCGGAGCGGAGGCCGTCGCCGCACCGATTGACGTTGGCGGGCGCCGCTCAGTCCCGGAGCAAGCGCGCGACGTCGTGATCCTCGGTCTGAACCCGACGCTGCGCCAGACGCCGCAGAGCATCACCCGAATCCACAGCCTGTACTACTCCGCGCTCTGGCGGGGTGGCGATATCGTTGCGGTGAGCGACTGGCTGGTGGCGCATTGGGAGGAGCATGCGCCGCCCGAGCCTGAGCGGCAACCCGATGCGGTCAGCCTCCTCGGCGGAACCGGCCAGGGCGAGGGCGTGCGCTGGTACCAGCGCACATCGGCGATCTGCGGCTACCTGCCAGGGTCCCATCACGGGTGCTATTGCATCCCCGTGGCGGACGTGCCACCGACCGTGCCAAGGTTATTGCACGGCGGCCCGAGCGCCGGTGATCGTCGCGAGGAGCCTTCGACGGTGATGCAGCAAGCAGGGCCTGCGTGGCAGTAGCCGTGAGGCGGTAGGCATATGCCACATGGAGCCAGCGTCGCACGCTCAGGTCTCGCACCGCATGGCGCAATGGCCAGCGCCGAGGCCACGAGGCGGTCTCGGCGCGCTGATCAGGGCTAGCTGACCTGAATCTTCCTGGCCTCCGGCTTGGCCGCCTCTCCGCCGGGCTTGGGAACGTGGACTTCAAGGACACCGTCCGTGTAGTCGGCAGTGCTCTTGTCCTCGTCCACGCCTTGTGGCAGGGGGAACCGGCGGTAGAACGCACCGGTGAAGCGCTCCGAACGATAGAAGTTCTCTTCCTTGACTTCCTCCTCGGCCGTGCGCTCGCCCTTGATGACCAGGCTGCCCTGCTCGACGGAGACGTTGATGTCGTCCTTTCTCACGCCGGGCAGCTCGGCCTTGACGACGATGTCGCCGTCCTTCTCGAAGACATCGGTCGATGGCGCCCAGCCCTCGCCGAGGGCGCCGGTGTAGCGGCGGATGGGCAGGAAGGCGGGCAGCCGCTGGCCGAACATGCGGTCCATCTCGGCTTCCAGCTCAGTGAACATGGCAAACGGATCCCATCGGCGGGGGCGGGTCTCGCGGGTGGTGGCGACGCTGCGGCTGGTGTCGGTCATCGCGCGACTCCTTTCCTCGACAACGTGCGGCCCACCGGACTCCACTTCGGGTCCGGTGGCTCCATTGTAGGAATTGGGGGATTGCAAATGTGACCGAAGTTACGGGCACGGCGTTGCAAGAACGTTGCAGGCTGTCGTGGGTCTGGGCGATGACGAACGCCTGCGCTACAACCCGCGGCGAAATTCATGCGAACTTGTAACATGCGGGACCGCGAATGAGTTACACGTGCCAGGCCGGCAGGAGCATACTGCAAGTACAAATACCGTCAGCAAAGACGGCTGAGGGCATCCAACAGACGCTTTGGGACCTTCCGCATCCCAGCTTCATCGCCAAGGGTGCGCGGGAAGGACGTTCGAACGGCGGAGCACCGTGGCCCTGGTGCTTACCCACAGCCGAACCGGTTCCCCAACACATGTCGATGAACGGTTCACCAACTTGATGGGAGGAGTTGGCGCAGCAGCACTTCCTGGTGCCCCGGTGGTGCGGTACGCCTGTTGAATAACGACTGATGGCGGCACCGATGCGCGATCTCGACTCGAGAGCGACACCTGAGGGGCGGAAGCGAAGCGCGGCCAAGTGGATCGGTTGGATCGCGGTCATAGGGATGCTGATCGCTCACCGCGTGGAGCTGGAGCGGGTGGCCGAGGCGCTCGTGCGCGAGGAGACGCTGGCTTGCGAGGAGATCAAGGCCTTGGTCGGGGCATCGACGACGCCGAGCGCCCCGCCGGCACCCACTGCGGAGCGAAAACGGCAGCGGCCCGCCGGCCCAGCCCCGGAAGGAGCACCATATCGTGCTCGAGGGCCCCATCAGCCTCCGGCAGGGCGACTACGAAACCGAGCTGACTCTAGTGACTACTTGGTCTGGGACGGCACCTTTTCGCATGAGACCGAAGTGATCGGGGAGAAACGGGCCTGAATGCCCACCTTCACACCGGGCCCGCAAATCCCAATGTTCGCCCATCCTGACGGGGAGGGGCAGCCCGAGCTCACCGCTCGCGGCTGGCAGGTATCTCGGCGGCCTGCTTTTCGGGCGACAGCTGCTCGACCATCGAGTCGGTCGGTCTCGAAGGTGATGTGCCGTCGTCATGAGCCGGCCTGATCGACGTATGCTCCTCTTCCACGTCGCTCTCTGAACGGAAGCCTTTGGCATCGTGCAGGCGGCGGGTGATCGGCTCGTCAGCTGCCGGTGTCCGCTCAGGCGCCGGCTCGGGTTCGATGAGTTCGCCCACCCGGCTTGGCGCAGGTAGCGTGACATCATTCCGAATGCTTTCCAGATCTTCCTGTCCGCGCAGGCGTTGGATGATCACATCCGTTTCCACCGCGCTCACACCGAAGCCGCGCAGCGCGTGCGATGCCATCTCCAGTGCCAGCTCCCACTCGCCCAGCACCACGACGTCCACGTTCCGGCGGAGTAGCCATTGCCGCTCCACCTCGCTGTGGGTCCGCACGATGATGCGGATACGCGGGTTGAGATGCCGCGCCTGGTCGACGATCTGCCGCGTCACAACCGGATCGGCCAGGGCGATCACCAACTCGCGCGCGCGCTCGAGGTGTGCCTGCTCGAGGATGGCAGGTACCGCGGCATTGCCCCGGATCACGGGGATGCCTCGGCTCCTGAGCGTCGACACGATTCGGACGTCTTCTTCGATGGCGACGAAGGTGAAGCGATTGCGCAGCACGCGGCCGATCACCGCTCCGACCCGGCCGAAGCCACAGATCACGGCGTGCCCGCGCAATCGCTCGGTGTCGGGAATGGCAACGTGTTCCACAGTGTCCGGTTGGAAGCTGGATCGCCGACCGTGCAGGGCGTCGGCGAGGGGCAGCGACGCCTCGTGGATGGCGGGCAGCAGCACGATGCTGACCGCGGCGGCGGCGAGCAGCAGGCTGAACACCGTCGAGGAGATCGCGCCGAGATCGCGGCCGACCTGCGCCAGCAGGAACGAGAACTCGGCCGCCTGCGCCAGTACCGCGCCGGTCAGGACGGCAGTTCGGGTCGGTGTGCCCAGCAGCCAGGCCAGCGTCGCGGAAAGGGCACCCTTGAAGAGCACGATCACCGCCAGCGTCATCAGCACGAGCGGGACATTGCGCACCACGAATCCGGGATCGACGAGCATGCCAACGGAGACGAAGAAGAGCCCCGCGAAGATGTCGCGCAGCGGGAGCACCTCACCCAGGATCTGGTGCGAGAGGTCGGACTCGCTGACCACCACGCCGACGACGAACGCGCCCAGCGCCAGCGAGAGGCCGAAGAAGGTGGCGCCGTAGGCGAGGCCGAGCGCGACGACACCGACGGTCAGCACGAACACCTCGCGGCTTCGCAGCTCGGCGATACGTTCGAAGAACCACGGGAGCACTCGCAAACCGACCGGCACGAGCAGCACGAGGAAGAGGGCCGCCTTGCCGACCTCGATGCCGAGGTCGAGCAGCAGTGCATCGCTGCCGGTCGCCAGCGCGGAGAGCACGACGATCAGGATGATCGTGCTGAGGTCCTGGACCGTCGACCACGCCAGGGCGAGCTTGCCATGCCCGGTATCCATCTCACCGCGCTCGCCGAGGACCTTGCTGAGTACCGTACTCGACGAGTTGGAGAGCACCGCACCGAAGAAGAGCGACTCCAGCGGCTCCCAGCCTGCCGCGATGCCGACGGCGAAGCCGACGGCGATTGTCAGGATGACCTGCAATGTGCTGCCGATTGCGGCAGTCTTGCCGGCATGCAGCAGGTCGCCCAGCGAGAACTGGATGCCAATGGCGAAGAGCAGCAGCACGATACCGATCTCGG
>DASYWL010000186.1:0-2019 GCA_035936055.1 Thermomicrobiales bacterium | reverse complement strand
CGTTGCCCACGGATCGCGGTCCGGGTCCCGGTACTCGCTCCAGACCTCGTCCGGGTCATGCTTGGTGCCGGCCTCGACCTCCTCGAGCCGGTTCGACTCCTTGCCGACGTGGGTGGTCAGCTCCGAGATCGACCGCACCGGATACGTGATGTGACCTTGGCCTCCTGGCGGCCGTACAAGGTCACACGGAGGTCACACCAGCGGCATCCTGGGACAACCCTCCGCAGCCTCTGACGCCCGAACGTTCGTCCTCGGACAACCTCCTACACACGGGTACGTACGGGATTCGATGAGTGTCTCGCTGGTCGCGGCGATGAATCCCTGCCCGGCGGGTACTTCGGGGACCAGACCCGCGCCTGTACCTGCTCGTCCTCGGCGGTGACCCGCTACCAGAAGCGGATCAGCGGGCCGCTTCTTGACCGGATCGACATTCATCTCGATGTGCCGCGCGTCGACTGCGAGCAGTTGACTGACCAGCGTGCCGGGGAGGCATCGGGAGGTGCGTGCGAGGGTCGAGGAGGCTCGCCGGGTGCAGGCGGAGCGGTTCGCCGGCACGGAGTTTTTCACACCAACGCCGACATGGGGCCGGGGGAGGTGCAGCAGTTTGTCCGGCTCGGCACTGCCGGTGAGCAGCTCATGGCGGCGGCGGTGCGACAACTGGCGTTATCGGCACGGGCCTACCACCGAGTGTTGAAGCTGTCTCGGACGATCGCCGACCTGGCGGGGGCAGATGGGGTCGAGGCGGCTCGCATGGCCGAAGCGCTGCAGTATCGACCCCGCCACGCGGAGATCTAGCGGAACCGAGTTCCGTTCTCCGTTCGAGGAAGGAAGATAGTAAAGGGGCGGAGATGGAGTCTGCCCGTACGAGACGGTTCCATTTTCGACCGCTTCGCTTCCTCCTACGGGTTGACCCTCGCGCTGGTCGCTCTGAGGTCGGCGGCGAGGGACTGGATGTGGTTGGCAACCTCGGTGATCCAAGCGTCGTCGTTGATCATGGCGAGGTTGACGTTGACGTTGACGCGCGACGCTTCGAAACAGGTAGCCGCATAGAGCATGGCGACCTGGGCGTCGGAGAGCAGGAACGGGTTGCCGTGCTCCTGGACCGGCACGATGGTCCTTGCCAGCTCGACCGCCGTCTCGCAGGCCTTCAGGGGCACGCTGGCAGCCTGCTTGAGCGCCTCCTGCATGGCTGCCTTGCGGGCTCGCTTCTCTTCGGGTGTGCCCTTGGGCATGTCGGCGGCATCCCGGTAGCCCTGAAAGACGCGTTCATCCGCCTCGGCGAGTGTCGTGAACCGATCCCGCAGTCGGACCAGTGACTCACGAGCTGTATCGAGCGTCCGACTCGTTCCCTCGTCCTCTGAACTCGTCAACGAGATCACCATCAGCCCAAGGCTCGCGCCAAGCGCACCGAGGAGTCCCGCCGCGCTGCCGGCACCGGGAGTCGGGTCCGACGATCCCAGCATGTCCAGATAGCCACCGATCGTGCGCTCCCTCATGGGTGGGCGGTCGAACGCTGATTCAGGCATCGGATGGGATCTCCTCGGCGAACTCCCGGGTAAGTTCGTCGATAAAGCGGGCCTCGTCGTCGAACTCCATACGGTAGGTGGCATCGTCACCGGTCGGCGCCGGCGGGAACTCGAACGAAACCCATCCCTCTCTCGCGCCTCGGCAGAGCAGGTCGGTGACGCGGGCCTCGAAGCGGTTGTAGCTGATGTCCGCGCCGAGCGCTCGGTAGTACTGTTCGCCCATGCCATTCCGTGTCCAGATCATGCGGATGATCTGCCGGTGTTTGGTGTAGATCTCCGACGTGGCCAGCTCGTTGGACATCAGCCCACGCACGATCGCCTGGTACTTCCCGATAGGGCGGGTCATGCGGTCGCAGACGGGGCAGGCGCCGTTGCGCGTCTCATGATGGCGATAACTTCGGCGGCAGGCGTCACACCAGAGATAGGTGTTGGTGTTGGTCTGGGTCATGAGATGGCCCCTCATCGGTCAACGGAAACAGCCCCGATGCATGAT
>DASYWL010000185.1:0-2443 GCA_035936055.1 Thermomicrobiales bacterium | reverse complement strand
GTGGTCCTCGGGGAAGAAAAAGCCCTTGCGGACGACGAAATATTCCTGCTCGACGGCATCGATGTCGCCGATCTTCTCGTTGTCGGCGCCGTAGACATCCATGCCCTGGCGGGGGACGTACTGGTTCAGATCGCGGTCCATTGTGTCTTCCTCCTGTATCACATTTCCTGTCGCGCCTGTGCTGCCGAGCATCTCCTTCTTGATGCTCGCTCCACTTACGCTCTCGCAGGGTCGGTGCCACGCTTGCACAGCGGCTCCACTCGATTGTGGTATTCCTTACGTTCCCGATGGTCGCGCTTACGGCCCAGTCCGATGGTGGCGAGACCGACGGGTTCCTGTTTCGCGCTACCGGCGATGTCACCATCGGACTGGATGAAACGATCAGCTCCGTCATCGTGGCCGATCGCAGTGCCGTCGTCGAGGGCGAGGTGACCGATTTTCTCATGGTCATCGGTGGTACGGCGACCGTGGACGGCACGGTCGGCGGCGACATTGTCATGATCGATGCCGACTTGAACCTGGGTCAGGCGGCGACCGTTGAGAACGTGACGCTGTTCGACAGCAGTCTCGACCGGGCTGAAGGGGCAATCATCGCTGGCGACCTGTCCGAGGAGGGCGACCTGACTGCGTTCGGATGGGGCGCCTTCGTCTTCTCCGTGATGATGTGGATCGGCTTCATGCTGCTGCTGATCGTCGCGGCGGTGCTCTTCGCGTGGCTCGGTCGTCGGCCGCTGACGTCTGCGGGCGAGGTGCTGGAGCAACGCGTGGGTGCATCACTCCTGACCGCCCTCGTGCTTCTGATCGGTCTGCCGCTGCTGGCAGTCCTGGCCTTCGCGACAGTGATCGGCATCCCGATCGGACTGGCGGTCTTCGTGGTGGTCATCCCGGCCCTCTGGCTATTCGGCTACCTGGTGGCGAGTGCCAAGATCGGGACGCTGCTGCTGCGGCCGACTAATGTCCGGAATCTCATGCTGGCCGCTGCGCTGGGCGTGTTGCTGCTCCAGGTGCTGACCCTGATCCCTGCCCTCGGACCCCTCGTGGCGTTCCTGGCCACGACGTACGGTGCGGGCGGATTGGTCTACTGGATGGTTGGCCAGCCGGGTCGCCCGCAAGCAACCGCGGCGCAGCCGCGCTCGCGGCCCGTGGCGTAACCGCACCCGCAATGCCGTATGCTCGTCACGACAGGTGATGTGGGCCAGGATGCGAGCGATGGGAGCGGCAGGTGACGAAGCAGGACAAGGGCGATAAGAAGAAGGGCCGCAAGGCCGAAGCAGCTCTGGCATCCACGAGCATCGGGTTCGTGGGCGCCGGCGTGATGGCGGAATCCATCATCGCCGGCTTGCTGGCGAAGGGGATGCTGCCACCGGCGCAGATCATTGCCAGCCACCCTCGCGCCGATCGGCGCGAGAGGCTGGCGGATCGGTATGGCGTGCAGGTGACGGCCTCGAACCGCGAGGCGGCCGCGGACGCCGATCTGGTGTTGCTGACGATCAAGCCGCAGGTGCTCCGCAAGGTCATGCAGGAGCTGCATGGCCAGCTCAGCCCACGGCAGGTCGTCATCTCCATCATCGCCGGGCCGGCGCTTTCGACGCTCCGGCGCGGGTTGGGGCATGACGCCGTGGTGCGGGTCATGCCGAACACCCCTGCCCAAGTGAGCGAGGGGATGTCGGTCTGGGCGGCGACCGAGGCCGTGAGTGGCGAGCAGCGCGACGCAGTGCGTTCGGTGCTCGCAGCGCTCGGCGAGGAGATCGAGGTCGAGACGGAGAAGTACGTCGATATGGCAACGGCGCTCTCTGGCACGGGCCCGACCTACGTCTTCCTGATGATGGAGGCGCTTGTCGACGCGGGCGTTCACATGGGCTTCCCGCGCCATCTCGCCGAGGAGATCGTGCTGCAGACAGTGTCAGGATCGGTCTCGTTTGCGCGGAGCTCCGGGCGGCACCTCGCCGAGCTGCGCAACATGGTGACCTCGCCCGGTGGCACGTCGGCAGAGGCGATCTACCAGATGGAGAAAGGCGGCCTCCGCACGGTGCTCAGCAAGTCGGTCTATGCGGCCTACCAGCGGACTCAGACGCTCGCGGCCGAGCAGGAATCTCAGGACGGCTGATCCTTGACCGTCAGGCTGCCGAGCGGCCGTCAATCCGCTGGGTTGAGCGCGTAGGCTGGTGACCTGGCGTGTTCCCGGAAGAATGCAATCGTGGCCTCTAGGCCATCGTCCAGTCTAATTTCCGGCGACCAATCGAGACAGCGCGCGGGCACGCGAGATATCGGGCCGACGCTGTCGCGGGTCGTCCTGAGGGAGGGGCTCGAATCGAAGTCCGCCCTCGCACCCGGTGAGGTCGACGATGCGCTCGGCCAACTGGCGCACGGTGCGCTCGCTCCTCCGGGTTGCCCAGGTTGACAACCTCGCCAGCCAGCCCGTCCGCTTACATCAACGCCATGA
>DASYWL010000184.1:0-12685 GCA_035936055.1 Thermomicrobiales bacterium | reverse complement strand
GCGGCGTTGGCGGTGGCCCTCCTCATCTTCGTCGTCGCCGACTTCGCCGTCAGCGCGCTCAGCAGCTATCTGATCGCGCGTCGCGAGGACGCCGCCGTGGACTGGCCAGGGGTGTGGCTGCTGCTGCGTGGGATCACGGGGGCCTGGCTGATCCTGGCCGTCTGGGCCGCGCTCGGCGTCCTCCTCGCCGTCCTCTCCCGGGGGACAGCCCTCGCCATCGGCATCGGCATCCTCTACGGCCTGGTAATCGAGGGGCTGATCAGCACACTGTTCGACCAGGTGCGCCTGTTGCGTCCGCTCGCACAGGCCCTGCTGCGCGCCAACGCCTACTCGCTAGTCGAACCCCTCGGCGTCTCGGTCACCACGGCGGCGGGGGCGGGTCCCGGCATGTTCACCGGTCCCTACGTCGGGGGCGTCCAGGCATCGCTCGTGCTCACGGCCTACCTCGTCAGTTTCGTCCTGCTCGCCGCGATCCTGCTCCGCCAGCGGGATGTGACCTGATCGGCCGAGGGGAGGGGGCACGTTACCCGTTGAGAGGGCTTGGCCCCTCCCCACTGCGGCAGCAGACCCGGCCGCCACGGGGCCGACCGTTCGTTGTCCCTAGCGCAGCGGTGCTGAGATAGAGCGTTCTTCCACCAGTCATCCCTAGTGGAAGCAATTCCATCGCTCGTGCGTGGCGCGGTCCCGCATCGGCGTTAGCAGGTGCATACCATCACTTCAAGGCAACACATGCCCGAAGCTCCCGTGAAGGCCGATGCGGATTCTCATCACCACTCATTCTCAAGACGTCAGTCTTGGATGCTCGCTTGAAGTGTTCTAGCGCGATATCCAGCATGTCGACAGTTTTCCTAATATTATAATTAACTTGTTAGCTAGCAACCGGAAATATAGCATATGACAACGCTAAATACTTCACGTCATCGTAAGCCCTCCCGGCACCAGCACGGCGCAGCGTTCCATGGAGCCGGGGCTTGTTCTGTCTATAGCTGGCCCGGCGTCGCAACCGGGTAAGCAGATGGCGTAGCATCTGACAGGTAGGGGTTGACGCCGAAGACCCCGACGCTTGGGCAGTAATCCCAGTCTCAGGTGAAACTTTGCCGCATGTGGTCAATACAGGATGCCGATTCTCACAGCCCACCTGGCTCATTAGCAGTATCGAAAACAGGAGGTCAATCGATCAGCTCCATCTCCAACCCGCGCTTGGTCAACTCGATCATGTCGTCTAGTGGAGAGAGTAGTCGGTACCAAGGGTGACGAAGAGGATGTTCCCATCGCTGACCGTAAGTACGGCCACCTCAAGGGTTATCGAATCATGCCCGAGGTGCGAGACCATGCCGCGCATGGCGTGGGTTTCAACTGCGATGGTTTCGACCGGGACTGACCCAAGGATAGAGTGGTCGTAGTTGTGCGGGCCAAGGTTCTGACGCAGCTACTCAAAACGAGGCGTGATGGCGGCGCTTGCGTTTGCCGTGATCAGTACGGTGCCGGTTCGCAGCAGGCTGCTTTTTCACAGTGGCCGAGTGGGTAAGACGCAGGTTTTCGGTTGGCCACGAATCTTCTGCGTGACGAGACGGTCCGGCGTTGGTGGGAGCGGTGCACTGAAGCCTAGGCATCACTAGGCATCACGTCCTTTTCAGGGGACCAAGGCCTTCCGTCACTACGAACGTCGATAACGATCGTTCGAGCCGGCCGCCTGCCGCACTCGGGGCAGATGCTCGGCTTGGTTTCGTCAACGTGATCGTCAAACTGATAGCCGCGGCGACCTCCATCCCCCGCTTCACATGCTCCTGTCCCCGGATGTCAGCGAAGTCGACTACCGGCTGGTGGCCGTTGAGATTTGCGAGCGATCGCACCGTCTCCACCGGCTCGATGGTTGCGAACCCATTGAGGTGCTGCACCAGTTCGGAGAGATTGCGCACCGGATAGACCGTGATGCCTGCCACGAGCGCGGCTTCCTGCGCGTCAACCGCCGGCACGAACGCGCGCTTCATGCCCCGCTCCGCCGCCACGGATACCAGCGACATCTCGCCCACCAGCAGGGCGTCATCCAGTGGCGCCAGTACCGCCTGGGATGCCAGCAGGATGCCGATGGCGATCGGCATGTCGTAGGTTGGGCCAGCCTTTTTGAGATCGGCTGGCGCCAAATTGACCGTCACCCGCCCGTGCGGAAATCTGCCGCCGGAATTGCGAATCGCTGCCCGTACACGCTCTCGACTCTCCTGCACGGCAGCGTCCGGCAGACCCACGAGCACCATGCTGGGCTGCCCGGCCCCGACATCGACCTCCACCTCCACGAGCACGCCGATCACTGCGCAGCTGAAGACCTTCGCCAGCACTCTTCCCGCCCCCAAGCCCCACGCCCGCACCCCATTAGGTGCCGTTGCCAGTCTTGACATGTTGGTTTACTGCGAGCAATGTACCATTCAATAGAAAGCCTGTAATGCCCGGCTTGGCCACATCCCCCGTCGAGATCGAGGCATCATCATGGAACGTCCCAAGCTCCAACCCCACCTCATCAATCTGCCGGATGCACCGCTCGCACGGCTGCTCGTCGGCATCGGCCGGGCGTTCCGTCGGCACTGCCCCTACTGCGGCGGTGGCCATATCTTCGACGGATGGTTCACGCTCAAGAAGCAGTGCCCGACCTGCGGCGTCACCTATGCCTACGAGACCGGCTACTTCCTCGGCTCGTATGTCGTCAATATCGTCGTCACCGAGTTCGTCGCCGTCGCAGCCGTCGTCGCGCTGCTCATCTGGTCTGATCTCAGTGTGCTGCAGCTGCAGATCGCCGGCGTGGTGCTTGCCGTCGGCCTGCCGATCCTCTTCTACCCATTCGCGCTGCTGCTCTGGGTGGCGCTCGATGTCACCTTCCACCCGCCCAATCCGGCCACAGGCAAGCGCGACCTCTAACCCACGCTCGGACGCGTGCTATGCGACACGGGAGCGGGCGTGCGCCCGGCACGGAGCCGCTGAACCGGCGCTTGTGCATGGAATCACGAGCGTGGTACAAGAACCGAAGATTCCCGCCAATCCGGCGGAGTCGACGTCCCCTTGCCTGGTGGATCACCTCTCACTGGAAAGCCCTCGGTCATGACCTCAGCGCGATCATTGTTCAACGACGGCTCCACGCTCAAGCTCGCTGTCCAGCGCAAGGGCCGTCTGACCGAGCATTCGATGTCGCTGTTGCATCAGATCGGCCTGAACTTCGAGAGCTACGGCCAGCGTCTCTTCTCGCCTGTGCGCAACTTCCCGCTCTCGCTGCTCTATGCCCGCGACGATGATATCCCCGGTTACGTGACCCTCAACACGGTCGACCTCGGCATAGTCGGCAAGAACCTCGTGCACGAGTACGAAGCGGACGTCGAGATCATCCACCCGCTCGGCTTCGGCTACTGTGAGTTGGTGATCGCCGTGCCGAACGAGTCCGAGGTCCAAACACCGGAAGATCTGCGCAACAGCCGTATCGCAACCAGCTATCCCTCCTCGACACGCCGCTACTTCGAATCGATCGGCGGAAATCCGGAGATCATCACGGTGAGCGGCTCCGTGGAGATTACTCCAGCGCTCGACATCGCCGACGCCATTGTTGATCTCGCCGCCACGGGCTCCTCGCTGCAACTCAACGATCTGCGCCCGATCCACTCGATCCTTGAGTCGGAGGCCATACTGATCGCCAACGGGGAGGCGCTGGGCGATCCGGGTCGACGCGAGAACATCGACCGCCTCCTGATGCGAATCAAGGCGGTCGAGGCAGCCGAGCAGTACAAGTACGTCATGATGAACGCACACGCCGACTCCCTGCCCGCCATTCGCAAGGTCATTCCCGGTCTCAAGGCGCCGACCATCGTGCCGCTCGCCGATGAAGGCTGGTACGCTGTCCACACTGCCATCCGTGAGGAAGACTTCTGGAAGAAGATCGAGGAACTCCGTGCCGCTGGCGCCAGCGAGATCCTCGTCAGCGCACTCGACAAACTGCTGCTCTGATCTCGCCGACCGATCGCACCACACGTCTCACGGAGGCCGCCATGGCGTTCTCACCCGAACGGGTCGTCCGCCACATCGCGCCGGAGGGCGCTTACCATCGTTCCGAGCCGGAGACCGGCGGCACGCCCTCCGTGCGCCTTGATTGGAATGAGTCGCCGTTCGGACTTTCGCCGAAGGCCCAAGCGGCCTACGACACCTTTCGGACCGGCAACATCTATCCAGCCATCGACCAGGCACCCTTGCGCGAGGCAATCGGGCGCTATCTCGACGTGCCCGCCGGTCGCATCATCGTCGGCGCAGGCCTCGACGACGTCATCAACACCATCGCGATGACAGTCATCGACCCCGGCACCGAGGTCATCATCAGCGAGCCGACCTTCGGGGTCTACCGCAGCCTCTTCGAGCTGCACGGCGCGACGGTCACCGACGTGCCGCTGGGTCCGGCGCCAGACTTCGCCCTGCCGGCGGAGGCCATCATCGAGCAGGTGTCCGAGCGAACCCGGCTGGTCATCGTCTGCAACCCGAACAACCCAACTGGCACCCTCTTCCCTCGTAGGGAGATTGTGCGGATCATCGAATCGGTCGACTGCCTGGTCTCCATCGATGAGGCCTATGCCGAGTTCTCCGGCGTTAGCCACACCGATCTCGCCCGGCAGCACGGAAACGCCATCACACTCCGAACGATGAGCAAGTTTGCCGGACTGGCCGGGTTCCGCGTTGGCTACGGCGTCATGCCGGAGGCGGTGATGCCCTGGGTCCGCCGAGCGGCCCCGGCCTTCTACAACGTCTCGGCTCCGGCAGCGGCCGTGGCGATCGCCTCGCTCCGTGACCTCGACCACCTCCGAGCCAATGCCGAGCGAATCATCGCCGAGCGAGACCGACTTTCAGCTGCGCTTGGTGCGATGGACGGCGTGACGGTCTATCCGTCTGCGACCAACTTCCTGCTCGTCGCGATGCCCATGCCCGATGCTTCCCCAATGGTGAGCGCACTCGCCAGGGAAGGCCTTCTCGTGCGCGGCTACAGCGATCCGAATCTCAGGCAGTGCATACGGATCTCCATCGGGCTGCCGGAGCATCACGACCGGCTGATCGACGTCGTTGAACGCGAGCTTGCCGCCCAGCGAGAGGGAGTCACGCAGCCATGAGCGGCAGAACCGGTTCCATAAGCAGAACCACCAGCGAGACCAGCATCACCGTGCTCATCGACCTCGACGACGCCTCCGAGGGTTCGCTCAGCACCGGCGTTGGCTTTTTCGACCATATGCTGCATGCGCTGGCACGCCACGGACGCTTCGGCCTGACGGTCGACGCCTCCGGGGACCTCCACATCGACGCCCACCACACTGTTGAGGATGTCGGCATCGCGCTTGGCCAGGCGTTCCGCAAGGCGCTCGGCGACCGCGTTGACATTGAGCGCTACGGCCACGCCTACGCCCCGCTCGACGAGGCACTCGCGCGGGTTGTGATCGATTGCTCGGGCCGGCCATTTCTCGAGTTCAACGCCACCTTCCCGGAGGCGAGCATTGGCGAGCAGTTCGACGCCAGCCTCATCGAGGAATTCTGGAGAGGGTTCGCGGTGCACGCAGGCCTGACCATCCACATCGACCTGCTTCGTGCCCGCAACAGCCACCACGCCGCCGAGGCAATCTTCAAGGCCGGAGCCATCTCTCTTCGAACCGCCGTCCGTCAAACGGGCAGCGGCGTGCCGTCCACCAAGGGGGTGCTCCAATGACATCCATCGTCGACTACGGTGCCGGAAACCTGCGCTCGATCGAGCGCGCGCTCGTCCACTTCGGCGACGAGCCGATGATCACGGGCGATCCCGACCAGATCAGGAAGGCTGACGCGATCATCTTCCCCGGCGTCGGCAATGCCCGCGCGGCAATGGAACATCTGCGAGCGACCGGTATCGCCGACGCCATGACGGAGGCAACACGCGCGGGCACTCCATTGATCGGCGTCTGCCTCGGCATGCAGTTGCTTTTTGGCGATCAGGAGGAAGGCCCGACGACCGGGATCGGCTTGCTGGATGGCGTTGGCGTACGTCTCCCCGGAAGCCTCAAGGTGCCGCACATGGGCTGGAACACCGTGCGCTTCACCGCCAACGGCCCGCTTGCCGACCTGCCGGATGCGCCCTTCTACTTCGTGCACTCCTACGTAGTGCAGCCTGCCGATCCAAAGGACGTTGCCGGCGAGACCGACTACGGCATCACCTTCCCCAGTGTCGTTGTACACGAGAACGTCTGGGGTATGCAGTTCCACCCCGAAAAGAGCGGTGATATCGGGCTCGCGCTCCTGCAGCGCTGGCTCGTGTTCGCAAGGAGCCAGGTCACCGCATGATCGTCTACCCCGCTATCGACATCCGCGGCGGCAAGGCGGTCCGCCTCGTCAAAGGCGATTTCAACCGTGAGACCGGATTCGACGCCGACCCCGCCGATGCCGCCCGGCGCTGGGAATCGGCCGGCGCCGAGTGGATCCACGTCGTTGATCTCGATGGAGCTCGCACCGGTGCGGGTGAGAACCGCGACGCCATAGCCGGCATCAAGGACACTGTCTCCTGCAAGCTGCAGGTCGGCGGTGGTGTTCGCTCGATGGACGACATTGACACGCTGCTCGGCACCAGCATCGATCGCGTCATTCTCGGCTCGATCGCTGTCACCAATCCCGAGACTGTTGTTGACGCAGCCCACAAGTACGGTGGTCGCATCGCCGTCGCGCTGGATGCTCGCGATGGCAAGCTGGCCACATCCGGATGGGAGACCCAGACGGAGGCCGACGCCTTCGAGACCGCCCGCCAGATGAGCGATCACGGAGTAAGGCACATCATCTTCACCGACATTCGCCGGGACGGCACCCTCGCCGGCCCGAACATCGGGGCGCTGACACACATGGTCGAAAGCACAAGCGCGGGTGTGATCGCCTCCGGCGGCATCGGCACGGCCGACGACGTGCTCGGTCTCGGGGCTACCGGTGTCGAGGGCGTCATCATTGGCCGGGCGCTCTACGATGGTCGCATCGATCTTGCCGATCTCCTCAGGAGGCTCGCCGATGCCTGATTCCGACAACAATGGCCTCACCACCCGGGTCATCCCCTGCCTCGACGTCACCGCCGGCCGCGTCGTCAAGGGCGTCCAGTTCGTTGACCTGCGCGACGCCGGGGACCCGGTCGAGATGGCTGCCATCTACAACCGCGAGGGCGCCGACGAGTTGATCTTCCTCGACATCACCGCCACCTCCGACAGTCGCGACACCATGATCGACGTCGTGCGTCGTACAGCCGATCAGGTATTCATCCCGCTCACCGTCGGTGGCGGCATCCGCACCGTGCAGGACATGCGCAGCATGCTCGGCGCGGGTGCGGACAAGGTTTCGGTGAACTCTGCGGCCATCCGCGACCCCGAATTGATCACCCGCGGCGCGGAGATCTTCGGCACCCAGTGCATCGTCGTCGCGATCGATGCCCGCTGGACCCCTCAACATGACCGATGGGAGGTGTACACCCACGGCGGTCGCAAGCCGACCGGCATCCCGGTGACCGACTGGGCCGCCGAGGCCGAGCGGCGCGGTGCCGGAGAGATCCTGCTCACCTCGATGGATCGCGACGGAACCGGCGCGGGTTATGACCTTGATCTGCTGGAGAAGGTCAGCAAGGTGACCCGCATCCCGGTGATCGCCTCAGGCGGCGCGGGCAACGCCCACCACATGGTCGAGGCGCTCCAGCCGGGCCGGGCCGATGCCGTCCTTGCCGCAACGATCTTCCACTTCGGCGAGCTGCGGGTGTCGGAGGTCAAGCGTGAGCTTGCGGAGGCGGGCCTGAGGGTTCGGGAGATGCCGATCGATGACGCCTGACACCACCCTGCCTCTTCGGTTCGGGCAGGACGGCATCACCCCCGCCGTGATCGTCGATGCAACGAGCGGCGCCGTCCTGATGGTCGGGTTCATGAACGAGGAGGCGCTCCAGCGCACTCGCGACACCGGCTGCGTCCATTTCTGGAGCCGTAGCCGGCAGAAGCTGTGGAAGAAGGGCGAGTCCTCCGGCCACCTGCAGCACGTGCGGGAAGTTCGCGTCAACTGCGACCAGAACAGCCTGCTGATCGAAGTCGACCAGGATGGTGCTGTCTGCCACGATGGCTACGACACCTGCTACTACCGCCGTCTGGAGCCGGACAACAGCCTGACAATCGTCCGCGACCGGCAGTTCGACCCGCGCGACGTCTACCCCAAAGACGGAGATCCTGCAGGGCTCGCCACCCGTACGGAGGAATGGTGGCAGGCCTACGAATGGCTGCGCGACAGCAACGTGGAAGCCGACTCGGGAACCTCGAAGCGGCTGCGTGCAGACGAGGACGCCCACACGCCGCGTCTCTCCGATGAGCTGCGCGAGCTGGCCGGGGTGCTGGACGGCTTCCACCGCCACGCATCGCTCGACGAGGACATTCGGCTGGAGTCCGGGCAGGTGCTTTACTGGGCAGTTTGCACGGCGGTCTGGCAGCGGCTCGCATGGAGCGATGTCCGGCCCGACCGCGCGCTCGGCATCACCGGCGGAGAGCAGCCGTCGTCGGCAACACTCTCGCGGCTCCTGACGGCCCGCGCCGACGAGTTGGTCACGCGCGCCATGCCACCCGACGCGCCCCTCCTGCACGACACCTTCGGCCTCGTCGGCACGGTCCTTCAGGCCCACGACGTTGACCCGCTGGACGTCATCAAGGCCGACCTCGCCGACCTCAGTGCCAAACCCTACATTCCCCGAGACCAGTAGCCAGCCGCGCCGCGTGCGACCCTGGCTCAGGGGTGGAGAAGCAGACCATGGCTCGAGAGCAGCGGACCCCTGGAGAAAACAATCGCGAACCGGGCCGAACGGCTCCCCACCGATCATCTCATCCCGAACGGCTTTGGACCCCCTGGCGGATGCGCTATATCGGCGGCGACGTCCGTGAGGAAGGCTGCATCTTCTGCAATCGGCTTGCAGCGGACAATGATGTGCGATCGCTTGTCCTCCACCGGTCTGGCCACTCGTTCGTGATCATGAACCTCTACCCGTACAACACTGGGCATGTCATGGCGGTGCCGAACGCCCACAAAGCGAATCTCGATGCCCTCGACGAACCGACCCTGATCGACATGGCAACCCTGCTGCCGAAGGTGGTCACGTCCCTGCGGCGCGTGCTCAACTGCGATGGCTTCAACATCGGCCTCAACCTCGGCGCCGACGCCGGTGCCGGAGTCGCTCAGCATCTCCACCAGCACGTCGTTCCCCGCTGGGAGGGCGACGCCAACTTCATGCCGATCCTCGCCGGCACGATGGTGATCCCCGAGGTCATCCCGGCCACCTACGCCAAGATTCGCGCCGAGCTGGATCGGGTGCTCGATGGCACCTCCACCTTCGACATCGTCGTCATCTCAGACGAGGAGCGTCCCGCTGCCTGGCTTCGGGACGGCACAATCCCGACGGTCTCGCCGGACGGCGATACGCCCGTCTGGCGCGCGGCTCGCGCTGCAATCGCCACCGAGGGGGCGGAGATCGTCGGCTGGAGCGGCGCTTCGTCCACTGCCGGCAGCGAGCGCCGCCCGGGCCTCGTCCTCCGTACCCAAGGCATGCCGACAAGTGGCGACTGGCATGCCGTCCCGCTTCGTGCGCCCGGGGATGATGTGGATGCCGAGACGGCAGCAACCCTCGCGCGATCTCGCGAGAACCTCTTCCCGTGGATCGATGCAGCCGAGGGTCATGAGTGATCGGCTACACTCTCGAGCGGGGTCGCCACCGGCAGCCGTGTGGAAGGACCAGCCGATGAGCCCGATCACCTGACCGATGGAGTTCCACATGTCCGAAGCGGTCGCCAGCTCCGCAATCCGTGAGGCACCTGGTCTCGTCCGCTACCCCATCGCCCGCCTCTTCTCCACGGGCGAACAGCTGCTCCTGCATCCCATCCTGGTTCTGCCCATCCTCGTCTGGCTGCTCGGCGGCACGCCGGGACAGATCGTCTGGTACGCGATTATCAGTGGCATCGGAGCCGGCCTGGCCGCAGCCTCTGGCGCACTGGTCGCCCGCCTCCCTGCCACCGCTCGTCACACCATCGTCGGACTCCTTGCCCTGCAGGGAATCGGTGTTCTGGTTGCCATCGCGGTCAGCCTCGGCACGTCCAGCTTCGGCAACACCACACTGCTCACGCTGGGCGCGCTCGCCTACCTGCTCATAACGCTCCCGTCCGCCATGCTCACCCGCATCTCCGAGCAGAACCACGAGTACCGGCGGGCTGCGTCGGCGACGGTCGGCGGTGTGCTGCCCGCCATCGTCGGCACCACCCTCGGCGCGATCATCATCTGGCGCCTCTTCTTCATCGGCGGACTCGGTCCGGACGACATGATCGGACGGCTGCTGCTCGCCGGCGCGCTCTTCGCCGCCGCCGGATCGTGGCTCGCGACTTGGCCCACACTGCTTGCACGACAACTGCCCCATCCGGCCCGACCGATGCCGACGGTCCGGTGGCCCGCGCTCCGCACGAACCGCCCCCTGCAGCGCTACTCGCTCTTCCAGGCGGTGCGTGGCATCGCTCACTTCGCCGACCCCTTTCTCTTCGTCGGGGTCCTCACCATCATCGAGCCGGGTATCGCCTGGATAGGCGGCGCGGCGCTCGCCTGGGCGTTAGGTGAAGCGGTCGCCCGACTCCTCGCGGTCAGGGCATATGGAGCGATCAACGTCCGGGGCGTCTTCACCGTGAGCGGAACTCTCCACGCAGTCGCCTACATCATCATCGCCTTCGCCGCAGACGTGCTCGGCAGCTCGCTGATCGCCGAGCGCGCCGCCGGGGACCAATGGCGCAACTGGGCGGTGGTCCTCGCCGCACTCGCACTCGGCGCCAGCCATCGCTTCGCGCGCACCGGCCACCACGCCTACATCCGCTCGATCAGCTCGCCGGGAACGCGCGACCTCTCGCTTACCGTCACCGGCATCGTGGTGATCATATTCGCCTTCGCCCCACTCGTCGCGGTGCGCCTGCTGGAATCCCAGGATCTCGCCACCCTATTGCAGATCGGTGCCGGTGCCAGCATCATCGGCCTGTTGGCCACAGGACTCGTGGTCCCGACGTACGCAGCCCCTCGGCGGCCGCGTGGCGCGTGGGGCATGCGACGCTGAGCCAGTCGAACTGGCGCCTGCACAGTGCGGGTGATGATCTCTGGAGCACCGATACCACATGAAAATCGAGACCTTCGCCCTCGAGCGATGGATGACAACGTGGGAGCTCAACGTCTCCCATGACATCACGGAGAGCGGCATCGCGCCGATGTCCATCGACGACCTGCTGCGTATCGCAGAAATCGATGACCCGGCCGGAACGATCCGCGAACTCATGGCCGCGCCGCAGCTCTACAGCGAGGCGCGCGGCACCGAAGCGCTGAGAGGCATCATCGCGGGGATGTTCGAGACCGCCTCGGCCGACGACGTCCTGGTGACCACCGGCGCCATCGAGGCAAACTTCCTCGTCTACAATGCGCTGCTGGAGGCCGGCGACCATGTCGTCGTTACCACACCCTGCTATCAGCAACTCATCAGCATTCCCAAGGCGATCGGCGCGGAAGTCTCCGAATGGCGAGTGACGCCGGAGTCGGGCTTCACGTTCGACCTGGATGCCCTCGACAGCCTCGTCACCGACCGCACGAAGCTGATCGTGATCAACTCGCCGCACAACCCCACTGGCGCGGTGCTGTCGCAGGCGGACGCTGAGCGCATCGCCAGGATCGCCAATCGGGCCGATGCATGGGTGCTCTCTGACGAGGCCTACCGATGGCTCACCCACCCCGGCGGCATCGAACTGCCCGGCCCCTTCCGCGATTTCTACCCAAAGAGCGTTAGTGTCAGCACTATGTCGAAGTTCTTCGGCCTGCCGGGACTGCGACTGGGATGGCTGGTCGGCACAGCGGAGCTCGCGGCCGAGTGCTGGTCCATGCGCGACTACGTCTCGCTGAGCCCGGCGTGGTTGAGTGATCGCTTCTCCCAGATCGCGGTCGCCAACTACCGGAAGGTCCAGCAGCGCAATCACGGTATTCTCGAAAAGAACCTGACGAAGGCGCGGGAGTGGTTCGCCGAGAATGCGGACATCGTCTCCTGGTCTGAACCGAAGGCAGGCCTGTTAGCGATGATGAAGGTTCATGGGTTCGAGAACACCGATGACCTCTCCGAGCATCTTGCCCGCGACGTCGGGGTGATGCTGGCGCCAGGGTCGGCATTCGGCCTGCCAGGCTACCTGCGCATCGGCATCGGCCAGCGCCCCGAGATTTTCGCCGAGGCGCTCGACCGAACCGAGGAGGCAATCCGAGCGTACAAGGCCCGAACGTAGAAGAGGAAGCCGCACCGCTGCTCGCCAAGCGAGGGAAGCTGGCAGCTAATTCGCCCCTCCCAGTTCACGACAGGAGCACGAGAGTTCTGCGTTGCCATGCCGCTGCGGAAACCCGCTCTCGGTATCCGACAGCCACCACAAGGAGCACACGATCCATGCGGACGCTGATTCGCGCAAGCCACATCATTGCCTTCCAGAACGGCGAGCATCGCCACCTCCAGAACGGCGTCATCGTCGTCGAGGACAACGAGATCGTCCACGTCGGCAAGACGTTCGACGGCACCGCCGACACGGAGATCGACGCCTCCGACATGGTCGTGACGCCTGGCTTCATCAACACCCACGCGCACCTCTACGAATCGCCG
>DASYWL010000183.1:0-4085 GCA_035936055.1 Thermomicrobiales bacterium | reverse complement strand
TGCCACCCCTGCGCTGCTCGACAGAATCCATGTCGACTACTACGGCGCACAGACCCCGCTGAACCAGCTTGCGGGCATCTCGGCTCCCGAGCCCCGCCTGCTCGTCATCCAGCCATGGGATCGAAGCAGCATCGGCCCGATCGAGAGGGCGATCCAAAGCTCTGACCTGGGGCTGACACCGAACAACGACGGACAACTGATCCGCATCTCGATCCCTTCCCTGACCGAAGAGCGACGCAAGCAACTCGTCAGGATCGTTCACCAGACCGTCGAGGAAAGCAAGGTCGCCGTGCGCAATATCCGGCGTGACGCCGTGAGCCATCTGCGCAAGCAGCTGACGGACAAGGAGATCTCGCAGGACGATGAGCGCCGCGCGATCGATGAGATCGATGCCCTGAGCAAGCGGTTCGTCGACCGGGCCGAAGAGATCGGCAAGGAAAAGGAACAGGAAGTCCTCGAGGTCTAGGGATGACAGCACATCCGCCGCGCTCCGTGTCACCCACCCCAGCCGCTCACGAGAGTTCCTCGACGCCGATCGACCCCTCGCGAGTGCCGCGGCATGTGGCCATCATCATGGACGGCAACGGACGATGGGCGCGGCAACGCGGGCTGGCGCGCCTCGAAGGACATGAGGCAGGAACCGAAAACATTCGGCGCATCACGCACGCAGCAGGACAGGTAGGCATCCGCTATCTCACGCTGTGGGCCTTCTCCGCCGAGAACTGGCGTCGTCCGCGCGAAGAGGTCGAGGGCCTTCTCAACATTCTCAGCCGTGCCATCGAGACCGAGACGGAGGAGCTGCACCGGCAGGGTGCCCAGCTTCGGCACATCGGCGACCTGCGCTCCCTCTCGCCCGATCTCCAAGGAGCGATCGAGGGGGCGATCGAGCGCACGAAGTACAACGACAAGCTGGTGCTGACCCTTGCGTTCAACTACGGGGGGCGCCAGGAGCTGACTCGCGCAGTCCAGAACATCGTCGCCTCGGGCGTGGCCCCAGAAGACATCGATGAGGACATGATTGAGCGGTACCTCTACACGCACGATCTCCCCGACCCGGACCTCATCATTCGGACGTCGGGCGAATACCGGCTAAGCAATTTCCTCTGCTGGCAGGGCGCGTACTCCGAACTGCACTTCAGCCCTACCCTCTGGCCAGACTTCAGCCCCGGCGATCTCGAATCCGCCGTGCGGGACTATGCGCAGCGGGAGCGACGATTCGGAGCGATATCGAACTCCTCGATAACTGGCTGACGGGAGGGTGCGCTGCGTACCAGAGCTGTTTCCTCACTGGGGGTTATCGCGGTCGGCGTAATCGCCGGCGTGATCGGCGGACCCGTGTTTGCGGCAGTGATGGCCGCGATCGGGCTCGGCGTCTACTATGAAACCTCGCGCATCACACCGCTGATCGGCCTCGGCTACCGGCTTGAGTGGCCGGGGTACGTCGTAATCTTCCTCGGTGCGTCCATCTCGCTGCTGTCCCAGGAACCGTGGTCGTTCGCCAGCTTCATCTCGATCGCGGTACTGCTGCCGACAGTGATGATTCTGCAACTACCGGTCAGCAGCGAGAGCTTCGCGGCGTGGATCACCACTGCCGCCGTGGGCGCCTACGTCGGCATCGCGGTGTTTGCCGCGATTGCTCTTCGCCAGGAGGCCGGTATCCTCGATGCCGAGTGGGCCAACGACGTCGGCACCTACTTCTCCGTTTCGGATGACTCCTACGCACTTGGAATGGCGTGGACGGCGATCGCCATCGTCGTGGCCTGGCTGAGCGACACGTTCGCATTTCTCGTCGGCCACACCATGGGACGCACGCCGCTCATCCCGCATATCAGCCCCAAGAAAACGCTGGAAGGCGCTGTGGGCGGCGTCCTCGGCGCGGTCATCGGGACCGTCACCTTGACCCTCCTGCTCGGCATACCGGATGTCTCTGTTGCGCAGGCGATCGTCATCGGCGTAGTCCTGTCCATTGTCGGCGTCGGCGGCGACCTCTCCGAATCGTTTATCAAGCGATGCGGAGGCGTGAAGGATAGTGGCACACTCATCCCCGGCCACGGGGGGATCTTCGATCGCGTCGATGCTCTGCTGCCCATCTTTCTCGTAACCTGGGTGATCGTCCGCATCCTGCAGTGACCCGGTGGCCGGTGCACTACTCCATGACTGGCGCCCAGTTGGAGATTCTCCATGACCACTCGCATCGCACTGCTCGGGTCCACCGGCTCCATTGGCCGCCAAACTATCGATGTCATCGAGCAGCATCCTGACACGTTCAAGATCGTCACCATCGCCGCCGGTCGTGACACCAAGTTGCTGCGGGAACAGGTGCGAGCGCACCGGCCCACGCTCGTCGTCTCCGCGGAACGAAACGCAGCGCTCGACGGCATCGAGTGGCAGCCGACGCCGGACGGCCTGGTCGCAGCGGCTACCCACCCGGACGTCGACCTCGTGGTGTTCGCCACCTCAGGGCACGACGCGATCCCGGCAACAATCGAGGCGATCAAGCAGGGCAAGGAGATCGCCCTCGCCAACAAGGAAGCGATTGTCTGTGCCGGCGACCTCATCATGCCGCTGGCCCGCGAGCACGGCGTGACCGTCCGCCCAATCGATAGCGAGCACAGCGCTATCTGGCAATCTCTGGCCTCAGGCACGGCCGACACTATCGAGCGGATCATCCTCACTGCGTCCGGCGGCCCCTTTCGGTTGACGCCCCGCAGCGCACTGGCCTCCGTGACATACGAGCAGGCACTCAAGCACCCCAACTGGAGCATGGGCGCCAAGATCACGGTCGACTCCGCCACACTGGTCAACAAGGGGCTCGAGCTTATCGAGGCGCACCACCTCTTCGACACGCCGTTCGACCGGATCGACGTCGTGGTTCACCCCGAACAAATCATTCACTCGCTGATCGAGTTCATCGATGGAAACAGTATCGCTCAGCTCAGCTTCCCGGACATGCGTCTGCCGATCCAGTACGCCCTCACATGGCCCGAACGGCTGGCAGCGACAGCGAGCAGACCCTTGGATCTTGTTTCGATTGGCTCCATGACCTTCGAGGCACCGGACCTCGACCGATTCCCGGCGCTGCGCCTTGCCAGAGAGGCCGGCGAAGCGGGTCGAACCTACCCTACCGTCTACAGTGCTGTGGACGAAATCGCGGTGCGGGCGTTCGCCTCAGGTAGCATCACCTTCCCTGGGATACCACGACTGCTCGAAACCGTGATGGCGCGCCACCCCGCACACGACGTCGCGTCGCTAGACGACGTGGTTGCAGCCGACGCGTGGGCGCGCCGCGAAGCGAGCAATGTGGTGCGGGCAATCGTCTGACCAGCCTACGAGTCAGGGAAAGGTTTGACCGTGGCCTCGATCACCTCACTCCTCAACTCCGCGGCAAACGTCACCACGTCAATTCGGGCAGCCCGCAGGGGCCGCAGCGCCTCGACACACGCCGCCAGAGTCGACCCCGTCGTTCGCACGTCGTCGACGAGCACATACCGCTTGCGCGGTGATGGAACGACGTCGCCGGCAATGGAGAATGACCGGCGAACATTGTCTCGCCGCTCTTGCGCGTTGAGACCGACCTGTGACGGACGCTCTAGGTGCTGCACCAGCGCCCGGCGAAATGTCTCTCGGCTAAGCGCACGGCAGGCATACTCCGCTATCAGAGCCGCCTGGTTGTAGCCGCGCTCTCGCTCGCGAGCCACGTGCATCGGTACTGGCACAGCGTCATCCCCGCCAGCGATGACGTCACGGGCAGGAGACGCTGCCAGGAACGCCGCACGATCGCGCTCCGACCCGAACTTCACTCCCCGAAGAGCCCGCGCGACCCGTCCGGTGTAGGGAAAAGCCCTGACCGCCCTCGTCACCCGCGGGTGCAGGTCTCCACATCCGCATCTTCCACGTAAGATGGGAATCCCGCAACGCCGACACGTCGACGTGACATCCGCCAAGAGCGGTACAGACGTCATACACCTCACAGAGCCACGTCCCCCGCTCGCCGCAGCCACTGCACAGTCGCGGATAGAACAGGTCACGTATGAACAGCGAAATCCGGCCACGGGCTGAATCCGGGCCGGGTACAAAAAGGCGGC
>DASYWL010000182.1:0-5981 GCA_035936055.1 Thermomicrobiales bacterium | reverse complement strand
CCCTCATTGTGCGAGCAGGGACGGCTCGGTCATATCCGGGTGGGGGGGGAGGCCGAGGAGATCGATGACCGTTGTCCCGAGTGTCGAGAGCCGGCCATTGGTGCGAAGGGTCGCGTGACGCAGGGGAGAGTCGTCCGGCGCGACCAGCACGACCGGAACCGGGTTGGTGGTGTGGGCGGTCATCGGCTCGTCGGTACCAGGCACTCGCATGACGTCGGCGTTGCCATGATCCGCCGAGACGAGCGCGATCCCGCCTGCCGTCTGGACGGCCGCCATGATCTCCCCGAGACAGGCATCGACCGTCTCGACGGCCTTGCGGGCGGCAAGGATGATTCCGGTGTGCCCGACCATGTCGGGATTCGCGAAGTTCACAATGATGAAGTGGTACTCGCCGCCCCAAATCGCCTCCAGCACTCCCTCGCAGACGGCGGGCGCGCTCATCTCCGGTTGCAGGTCGTACGTCGCCACCTTCGGCGACGGAACCAGCTTGCGATCCTCACCGGGGAACGGCTCCTCGCGACCGCCATTGAGGAAGAAGGTCACATGCGGGTACTTCTCCGTCTCCGCGGTGTGGAACTGCCGCAGACCGGCGTCGCTGATCACCTTCGCAATGGGGTTGGGGATATCTGTCGGCGCATATGCGATATGGACCGGCAATCCCTCCTCGTAGCGCGTCATGGTGGTCATGGACATTGGCAGATTCGGCACGGCGCTGCGGTCGAAGGCGTCGAAGTCGGGCGTGGTCAGCGCCTGCGTGAGCTGCCGGGCTCGGTCGTTTCTGAAGTTGAAGAAGATCGCCTCGTCGTTCGGCCCCATTCGGTTGTCACTCTCGCCCCAGTCGCCGATCCGCACCGGCTCGATGAACTCGTCGGTGATGCCTTTCGCATACGAGGCTTCGATCGCATCCAGGCCTGAGCCGACGTTCGGGCCGCCGGTGCCGGTGACGGCGTCGAACGCCCGTTTTGTGCGCTCCCAGCGGCGATCGCGGTCCATCGCGTAGTAGCGGCCAGAGAGCGAAGCGAATTGAATGTCGTGCACCGGGCTGGCGGCGATGTGGTCCTCGATCTCCAGCAAGAAACCCCTGCCGCTGTCCGGTGCAGTGTCGCGCCCGTCGGTGAAGGGATGGACGCGCACGGACACGTCGCGCCACTCGAGCGCCATGTCGATCAGCGCCGTGAGATGGCGGCTGTGAGCGTGCACACCTCCCTCGCCGGCGAGGCCCATCAGGTGCACTGCTCCGCCGTTAGACTGGGCGCGCTCGAAGGCGGCGCGAAGTACACGGTTCTGCGCGAAGGTTCCGTCCTCGATGTCCCGATCGATCCGTGTGATCCACTGGTAGACGATATGGCCGGCGCCGATGTTGAGGTGGCCGACCTCCGAGTTGCCCATCTGCCCTTCTGGCAGCCCAACGTCCGTTCCCGACGTGCTCAGGGTAGCGTTTGGGTAGGCAGCAACGAGGCCGTCCATCACGGGTGTGTCTGCGGACCAGACGGCGTTGCTCTCGACCGGCTCGCCGAGGCCCCAGCCATCGAGGATCACCAGCACCACCGGGTAACTGGACTCGTGCATCATGTTGAATCGTCCCTTGTCATTGGTGCTTTCCTGAGCGCCGATTTCGGGAGTCGGTGCTCCGGCATGTCATGCGACAATATCACCGTAGCAGGTTGCAGCGAACCGTGAGGAGAGACGAGAGTCATGGCGACGTATCAGATCACGCTCATCCCCGGCGACGGCATCGGTCCGGAGGTCGCGGACGCGACCCGCTTGGTGCTGGACGCAACGGGCATTGCGTTCGAGTGGGATGTGCAGCAGGCGGGCAGCGACGCGCTCGATCAAACCGGCGAACTGCTGCCGCAGGCGACGCTGGACTCGATCCGCCGGAACGGAGTCGGCCTCAAGGGTCCGATCACCACTCCGATCGGTAGTGGCTTCCGGAGCGTGAATGTAGGCATCCGCCAGGAGCTCGAACTCTACGCCAATCTTCGACCGGGCCGGACGATCAAGGGCGTGCAATCCATCTTCGAGAACATCGACCTGGTCGTCGTCCGCGAGAACCTCGAGGATCTCTACGCCGGCGTCGAGTTCGACGATGGGTCTTGGGAGGCGGGCGAGGTGATCGAGGCGATCAATGCGCGCAGCAACAAGCGGATTTCTCCGAGCGCGGCGATCAGCGTGAAGATGATCACGCCGGAGGGTTCCCGCCGGATCGTCGAGTATGCCTTCCAGTACGCGCAGAAGAACGGCCGCAAGAAGGTGACAGCGGTTCACAAGGCAAACATCATGAAGTTCTCCGACGGCCTCTTCCTTGAGGTTGCACAGGACGTGGCGAAGAACTATCCGGACATCGAGTTCAACGACCGAATCGTCGACAACATGTGCATGCAGCTCATGCAGAAGCCGGACCAGTACGACGTGCTGGTGATGCCGAACCTCTACGGCGACATCGTCAGCGATCTCGTCGCCGGCATGGTTGGTGGGCTCGGCGTGGCGCCGGGTGGCAACGTCGGCAAGGACGCGGCAGTGTTCGAGCCGATCCACGGCTCCGCACCGTCGCATGCTGGCAAGAACGAGGCGAACCCGACTGCGATGCTCCTCTCCGGCGCGCTGATGCTGCGCCACCTCGGCGAGGTCGAAGCCGCCCAGCGTGTGGAGAATGCCGTCGAGGCGGTGATATCGAAGGGCGAAACGGTGACCTATGACCTCCGCGCCGACCGCGACCCGTCAAAGGCGGCGAGCACGACAGAGATGGCCGAGGCGATCATCGCGGCGCTCTAGTCCCGGCTTGGCACGTCGCGCAAGCACACTGGCACCGGCCGCTGCTTCACCGGCGGCCGGTGTTTCTGTCCCGCAGGGGAAGAGCGTCGTAGCAACCAGACGCAGGTAACCGTTGCGACGCGAGCCACGGTGTGGCGTGTCCTGACAGCCCAGGCATATCCGACGCGGCCGGTAGTGATGTACATTACAGAGCATCAGCGGCCAATCCGGAGGCTAAGTCTAGGAACAGGAATCTGGGAAAGACTTAAGGAAACACCGATGAGCATGTTGCAGCCCGATGACGGCGCAAATCATTTGCCGGTGCCGCGCACGTCCCTCGTCGGCCGCGAGGAGGACGCTGAGCGGGTGGAGGATCTCCTCCTCTCGCCGGATGTCTCGCTGGTGACCATTGTCGGGCCAGGCGGAGCCGGCAAGACCCGCTTGGCGCTCAAGGTGGCGGAGGACCTGGAAAACGCGTTTCGCGACGGCGTGTGGTTCGCTCCGCTCAGTACGATCAGCGACCCGAAGCTGGTTTCGCCAACCATCGCCCAGGCGATCGGCATGCGAGAGAGGAGTGGCGACTCGGTCGAGGAGCAGTTGCGACTCCATCTCCGCGACGCGGAGATGCTGATCGTGCTGGACAACTTCGAGCAGGTCCGCGAATCCGCTGTCCAGATCGCGCGGCTGCTGCAGGCCTGCCGCGGTCTGAAGATCCTCGTGACCAGCAGAGTCATTCTCAGGCTCTCCGCCGAGCATGTCTATCCGATCTCCGGCCTGCGCTTGCCCGGTGCGGAGGAGGCGCACGACGTTGCCGGAATCGTACACAACGAGGCCGTCCGTCTCTTCGTTGCGCGGGCCCAGTCGAGCGACCCGGCGTTCCGTCTCGACACTCACAACGCGGAAGCCGTGGTCGGGATTTGCCGCCAGCTCGACGGACTTCCTCTCGGCATCGAACTGGCCGCTGCCCGCGTGCGCACCCTCTCGCCGCAAGCACTCCATGCGAGGTTATCTCGCCGGCTGACGGTCCTTGGCAGCCGGTTCCAGGACGTGCCGGACCGACATCGCACGATCGGCACTGCGGTCGACTGGAGCGTGCAGCTGCTGACACCGGCCGAACAGGTGATCTTTCACCGGCTTTCGGTTTTCTCTGGCAGCTTTTCGCTCGCAGCGGCCGAGGTCGTTGCCGGAGTGGAGCTGGGTACGGGGACATCCGACCTCGATGTGCTGGATGCTCTTGGATCCCTCGTCGACCAGAGCCTGCTGCGTCACGTCTCGGAGTCCGGCGATGAGGAGTCGCGGTTTCGCATGCTCAGGGTGGTTCGCGAGGTTGCACTGGAGAACCTCGAGGCGAGCGGCGAGCTGGAAGACGCGAGGCGCCGCCACGCCGAATACTTTCTGGCGCTCGCCGAGGAAGCTGCGCCGCATCTGACGGGACCGGAACAGGTTCGATGGCTCAACGAGCTGGAGCGTTCACTCGCCGATCTGCGGGCGGCGATGACCTGGTTCGGGCAGGCGGGAGAGCACGCGTTGCGCCTTCGGCTCGTCGCCGCGCTCTGGCGGTTCGGCTACACGCGAGGCCACCTCACTGAGGCGCGCGAGTGGCTGCGGACAGCGCTGCTGGCCAGTCCTGAAAAGACCCAGACTCGAGCTGTGGCACTCAACGGGAAGGGGTTGCTGGCCAGCTCCCAAGGTCATTCGGCCGTGGCAACTGCCTGCCACGAGGAAGCGCTGGAGTTGAGCAGGGAAGCCGGCGACGAGTACGCGATTGCCGTCGCCCTCAACGGCCTCGGGGATGCGGCGGCGGTCGATGGTGACCGGACCCTCGCTCGCGAGCGGTACGAAGGCGCCCTTCAGCTGTTCCGCAAGGTTGGGCACGAGCGCGGCGTCGCCGGGGCCCACACCAATCTTGGCAACCTAGCCTGGGATGCGCGGGAGTACGAGGAGGCTGTTGCCCATCACCAGCAGGCGGCGGTGCACTATGAGGCGGCTGGCGATCTGCGCGGGACGGCATGGTCGGCGTCGAATCTCGGCACGCTTGCCGTCCAGCAGGGTCAGTACGGAGCGGCGACACGCTATCTGCGTGACGCCATGGGCAAGTACACGGAGCTCGGCGACCCGGTTGGGGTCATGGAGACGCTCGAGGGCTTCGCGGGGATTGCGCTAGCTCGCAAGCAGGCCAGCCTCGCGACAACCCTCTATGCGGTCGCGCAAGTCATTCGTGAGCGGATCGGTATCCCCATCGCTGCCGCGGATCGTGAGCGGCATAAGGCGCTGGTTGAACGGATGCGGGGAGAGCTAGGCGCTTCGTTCGATATGACCTGGGCGGCCGGGAGGGCGATGAGCGGCGAGGAGGCCATGCGGCTTGCCTTGGCAACCGACAGCGGAGCAGAACCTTCCTCGCCACAACGCGGGGCTGCTACGACTGCTGATTCGTTCCGTCTCACGCGTCGCGAAATCGAGATCCTGCAGCTGATTGCCGTCGGAAAAACCAACAAGGAGATTTCGGACGAGCTGAGCATCAGCTACCGCACGGTGTCGACGCATGTCTCCAATGTTTTGGGCAAGCTGGACCTGGCAAACCGGTCGGCGCTGGCGTCGTTCGCGCACCGTGAGGGACTGGTGTGACCCACGTGTCCACCCACTCGCGTGACGTCTTGACGCTTCACCGGCGCGATCCCTATACTTCCGAGGCGTTCGGTCGGCAGCCCGGCTGGTGTTTCGCATGCCGACGTAGCTCAACGGCAGAGCAACTGTTTTGTAAACAGTAGGTTGTGGGTTCGAATCCCTCCGTCGGCTCCGTCCAGTTTTGTTGATATTCCGGGGATTCTGTCTGTGGTGCCAGAGTCGCGGGCATCGCAGCTGCCTCCGGCTGCAGCATATCCTGCAGCAGATCGCCTCAGCTTGACGCTTTATCGGCGTCGAGGAGGTCTCCGAGTTCGTCCAGGGCATCGCGCATGGAGCCGAGCTCCACATGCGTGTAGGTGTTCATGGTCGTGCTGACCTGCGAGTGACCGAGGATCTCCATGATGATCCGCGGGTGTACCCCGCGCGACGCCAGGAAAGAGCCGGTCGAGTGTCGCAGGTCATGGAAGCGCCGTTGCTCGAGCCCTGCTGCCTGCAAGAGCGCCCGGTATTGTTTCGTGACGTTGCTCGGGTCGAGTGGCGTCCCGATTGTGGAACAGAACACCAGCCCCCACGCCTCACCCTGCCAGCGGTCACCGGCAATC
>DASYWL010000181.1:0-2527 GCA_035936055.1 Thermomicrobiales bacterium | reverse complement strand
GCAGGCCAGCGTCCAGCGGGCTCACGTCGATCGCCATCTCGGACTGCCCTCGCGGGGCGGGACGGCCAGCCTCGACCATCACTGAGGCGACGAGCGCCGGGTCCAGCCGGAGCACGATCCCGAGATACGGCCGCTCCGGTGACGCCTCGGTGATCCGACTTGCGACGGGTACCGCGGTGGTCGCGATGAGGTAGTGTGCCGGATCGTAGCGGTACCGGCGGTCGCCGAGCCGGACCTCCTTGCTTCCCTGCGCGATCACGCAGAAGGACGGGTGGGCCAGCCCATGCCCGACTTCCGTCGGTGCGGTGGCGCGGCGCAACACCAGTCCCTCCAACGGCTCCGCTGTCCCGTTCTCGGGCACGGACCGCGCGACCCGCTCAACCAACTCCTGGTGAAGGGCTGGCGTCGCGCTACCCTCTTGCCCGACCTCCGGGCGGCTTACCACATCCATAGCTGCCTCTCGCGGTTTTGGTCCGTGCTTCCATGCGCTCTGCAGGATCATACAACAATCGCGGACGATCTTCCTACCAGGCACCTCCACCCCAGGGATAAACTATCGACCAGACACGGATGCGTTGACACCAGAGTTCCGGCAATTCGGACGAATCGTCAATAACAATCCAATTACGGGCGGGCCACGGGGATATGTGCCGGCAGTGCCACGACCGTGGAGGAGGCAAGACATGGCTGACAAACAGGGACCCTCGCGTGCCGAGCAGATGTTCGGCGATTTCGCGCCCGCCCTGGTGGGCTTCACCGATGACGTCCTTTTTGACCAGGTCTGGACGCGCCCGTAGCTCTCGCCTCGGGAGCGGAGCCTCGTGACGGTTGCCTCCCTCGTGTCCAGCGGCAACACCGAGCAGCTTGTAGGGCACTTGGACCTCGCCAAACAGAACGGCCTTACCGAAGAGGAACTCATCGAGGTCATCACCCATCTCGCCTTCTACGCCGGCTGGCCGAAGGCGATGGCCGCGATGGGTGTGGCGAAGCAGGTGTTCCGTGGTGAGTAACCCGGCGTGCAACGGTGCATGCCGCATCGCCTGGTTGACCAGGGACTCCGCATCGACAGCGGCAGGCACGAACGATGCTCGCTCCCAACGACTCGCCTATTCCCTGAAACCGGAGGAAACGCACTATGCACGCAACGGTTATGTATGGCGCGGGTGATGTCCGCATCGAGACCGTCCCCGACGCCCGCCTCATCGAGCCGACCGACACCCTCATCCGCGTCACTCGCGCCGCGGTCTGCGGCAGCGGAAACTCACGGGTGGACCCGCTTCGTCTCCATGCAGAACCACCTGAACCTGATCTACCGCGAGGAGGAGCGGGAGATGCTGCCGCTCTGCCGCGAGGAAGGGATTGGGGTCACACCATACAGCCCCTGCGCCTCCGGAAGATTGACCCGTGAATGGTCATCGGAGAGCACGCTTCGTTCCGAAACCGACCAGATCGCGAAGAGCAAGTACGACGTGACGGAGGACGCTGATCGCCAGGTTGTGGAACGAGTCACGAAGGTCGCGGAAAACCATGGAGTACCGCGGGTGCATATCGCGCTTGCCTGCCTGCTACAGAAGGAGCCAGTTTCGGCGCCGATTGTCGGGGCAACGAAGATCACACACCTGGAAAGTGCCGCCGGCGCGCTGGCAGTCGCGGTGACTCAGGACGAGGTCGCCTGCTTGGAGGAGCCCTACATGCCTCATCCCGTCGTCGGCCCCGTGTAGGACGGCCCCCCACAGCATGCGTGATCCGACGAGCGGGGCCGTAAGTAGCGGACATCCCTGCGCCCACTGTGCCTGATCGCCATATCGCCCGGGCCCTCTGCGACGATGCGAGACACGGCCACGCCCCGATCACACTGACAAACAACGAAGAGGACAACAATGACTGTACCCGATTACATCATCAGCCGAACCATTGCCGTGGAGCACCAGCAGCGCCAGAGTCGGCACACGTCGTACGACGACCTGCCAGAACCGCGTCCTCGGAGCAAGGCGATGAACGAGGCCTTTCCCGCTCTGCGGCGGCAGATAGGTTTCTTGCTCCGCGTCGCCGCCGACCGCATCGAGCCGGAGCCCACGAGCCGTCACCGGTCGCATCGCGTCACAACACATTTGCAGGTGCTGGAGTAGCACGGCGACGATCACACCCGAGGGCGAAGCACCCACAAGACTGGAGGAGACGACATGAAGATCACCAGGAGCTCGCTCGAAACCATGATCGGGCCAACTGACTGGTTCACGGGCAACGTCTACGTCGACTCGATCGCAGCCCCGACCGAGGCATCGCGCGTGAGCGCCGCTAGTGTGCACTTCTCACCTGGCGCCCGCACGGCGTGGCATACCCACCCCAACGGGCAGACGATCTTCATCACTGAGGGCGTCGGCCGTGCGCAGCGGCGCAATGGGCCGGTCGAGGTCATCCGCCCGGGCGACCGGGTCTATTTCGAGCCCGGCGAGGAACACTGGCACGGCGCCGCCCCGGACCGATTCATGGCACATATCGCGATACAGGAAGTCAACGACGAGGG
>DASYWL010000180.1:0-1546 GCA_035936055.1 Thermomicrobiales bacterium | reverse complement strand
CCGCCGTGGCCAGCTCCGCTCGCTCTGCGAGGTCCGGCGCGACGCTGGCCTCGCCGGCAGTCTCGCTGCTCTCGGAAGGCGCGGACGACTCCTGCAGATGGCGCACCGACGCTGGCCGCGGCAGCACCTCGGTGTACTGGGCACCTTGGAGAAGACGCTGGACCACCAGCGCCACCACCGCGCCGGTCAGCGCGCTGGCGACGGCAAGGGAGAGGAGAAGAGGGAAGGAGAGTCCGTGGCGCCGACGGATCCGGCTCTGATCGGTAAAGGGGAAAGCCGACATCGCGCTGGTGCTCCTTGCCGTGATCGGGGTCGATGCCAGGATTCTACGGCAAGATCCCGGTCTGGCCCAGCCTTGGCGGCACGAGTGGTATCCCGGGACCCGCTGGGCACGCCATGGGGGGATTGCGAATCGTCGTGCGGGCCGCCGGGAGGGACCAAGCGGCTACTCGGGCGGGACCAATTCGATCTCGAACACTGCCGGCCAGTACTTGCCGGTAACGAACACCCGGCCGGTTTCCGAATCGTAGGCGATGCCGTTCAGGACTTCGGCGTCCTCTGCCCGTGGATAGTCGGAGGGAAGCAGGCCGGTCAGGTCAATCCAGCCGGTGACATTGCCGGTGGCGGGATCGATATGCACGATATGGTCGGTCTGCCAGATGTTCGCCCAGACCTCACCATCGATGTACTCCAGCTCGTTGAGATACGACACCGGCAAGCCGCCGTCCTGCACGATGACGGAGTTGAGCACTGCGAACGTATCGGGGTCGCGGAAAACGAGTCTGCTGCCGCCGTCACTCATGATCAGGCGCTCGCCGTCCGTCGTGAGGCCCCAGCCCTCGCCGGAGTAGGTGAACGTCTCCAGCAGCTCAAATGTCTCGCGGTCGTATACGAAGCAGATGCCGGCCTGCCACGTGAGTTGGTAGATACGATCGGCGAGCACGACGATGCCCTCGCCGAAGAGCTCCGGGTCGAGCGGGTGCGATTGCAGCACCTCGCCCGTCTCAAGATCCACCCGTCGGAGCTCCGACTCCTCCCACTGGCCAGTTCCTTCGAAGAGTTGGCCGTCGCTGATCACCAGCCCTTGCGTGTAGGCGCCGGTATCGTGCGGATACTCCGCCACAACGCGATAGTCCCAGACCGGTGCGGTCGGGGCGGGCGCCACGACTCCGGTCATCCCGTCGATCCTCCACCGGCCATCCGGCTGTTCGAACAGCATGAATACCGTCAGAGCCTCGCCCGGATCCCTGACGCCGATCGTGGCGAAGGTGGCACCGGCCTGACCATCCGGGAACACGCGAGCGTCGTGCGCCGATCCGACCGACACCGCAGCCTCCGGCGAAACGGGGACAGGTGACGTCGCCAGCATGGTGCGGGCCTCGTCGCGAGATGCGCCAACCGGGCCTTGCTGCGCGTAGTCGTCGGTGAGCAAGGTGTAAGCGCGCAGTTGGTCACCGGCGTTGGTGCATGCCGCCCACTCCTGGACAACGGTCTCGATTGCCTCCACTGTGAAGGCATCGATCGGCTCGTCCAGCGTGAAGTCCAG
>DASYWL010000179.1:0-18936 GCA_035936055.1 Thermomicrobiales bacterium | reverse complement strand
CCCGATGATGGCTCCGTGAGCGTGATCGTGCCGGTGCTGAACGAGGAGCACCGCCTGGAGCCGTGCCTCGCCGGGCTCAGCCGACAGGGCGAAGCCGTACGCGAGATCCTCGTCGTCGATGGCGGTTCGACCGACAGGACGCGCGCGCTGGCGGAGGCCTGGACCGTTCGTGACCCGCGCATCCGTTTCATCAACGCCAGTCCGGTTCCGGACGGTTGGAACGGCAAGCCATGGGGGCTGCATACCGGTGCGATCTCGGCCGATCTTGGGTCGCGCTGGCTGCTCACGATCGACGCCGATGTCCGCCCGGAGCCGATGCTGGCGACATCGCTCCTCGCGCATGCTGAGCGGCGCGCTCTCGGCGCACTGAGTGTGGCGACACCCCAGCGGGTCTCCGGACAGATCGAAGCGCCGGTCCATACCTCACTGCTGGCAACACTCGTCTACCGCTACGGCATCCCCGGCCAGGTCTTCGAGGACCCTGACGCGGTGCAGGCCAACGGGCAGTGCTTGCTGATCGAGCGATCCGCGCTCGACACCGCCGGCGGGTTCGCCGCCGTGGCGCAGTCGCTGGTGGAGGATGTCACGCTCGCGCGGCGCTGTGTGCGCGTCGGCATCCGGTACGGGTTCTTCGAGCCAGCGTGTGATGCCTCGCTGGTCACTGTCGAGATGTACGCGGACTGGTACGATGCCCTCAGCAGCTGGTCACGATCGTTGCCGATGCGGGACCGCGACTCAGGGATGCCGTGGGCGTCTCGCATGGCGGACCTGACATTCGCGATGGGCGTGCCGGTGCCCATGCTGATACTGGCAGCAATCTGGCGGCGCATGCCGCTCCGCTCGCTTGCGATCCGGCTCAATGCCGGGCTGCTGGCGACGCGAATCGGCACGCAGGCGGGCATGGCCCGCGCCTACGTGGCATTGCCCGCTACCCACTGGCTCGCGGTGCTGCTGGATCCGGTTGCCGTGACGATACTCGTGGGGCAGGCGCGCCGGCGCGAGCACACGTGGCGCGGCAGAGTGGTTCGGTGGTAGGCACCACCCGGAGGACACAAACGATGCAGCAGGCAACCGTCGATACGGTCACCCGGCACGCCGCCCACAAGAGCGTCTCGTGGCTCGGTGACCGCCGGCCCCTGCAGATCGCGAAGGCGTTGCTGATCGGCCATCTCGCGGCGCTCGTCTTCGGGCTTGCCGGGATGCTGATCGCGATCCCCAACCCTGACCTGTGGGCCGATTCCGAGGTAGGCCTGCGCGTCTACGACTTCGGAATGCGCTACGCCGGGTCCCTGCACATCATCTTCGGTGCGACGGCGATGTTCTTCTGGGGCATCGCGGCAATCGGCATCCGCCGCACGGCCATCTTCTTCGCTGCCGCGGTGCCCATCTCGCTCACCTCCGAGCTGCTCGGCACCAGCACCGGTGAGCCCTTCGGCAACTACGCGTACACCAACTTCCTCGGGTACAAGGTGCTCGACCACGTACCCTTCTCGATCCCGCTGTCGTGGTTCTACGTCGGCTTCGCGACGTACATGATCGGTCACGTGCTCGCCGCACAGTGGAACCTTCGGCCACGAGCGATCTACGCCGTCATCTTCGGCGCCTGGCTGCTCACCGTCTGGGACCTCGTGCTCGACCCCGCCATGGCACACGAGTCGCTCTCGGTCAAGTTCTGGGCCTGGGACGAGACGGGCCCGTACTTCGGCATGCCGACACAGAATTTCATCGGCTGGACGCTCACGGCCGTTGTCTTCATGACCGTCGCGCGCCTGCTCTGGCGGGCCGACCCATCGGGTGGCGGGCATCGCCTCGCGATCTGGTTCCCGGTCGCCGTCTTCGCCGCCAACATCGTCTTCGCGTCGGTGCTGAGCGCCAGCGTCGACCTCTGGGTGCCAATCCTGCTCGCGGTCATGCTCGGCCTCCTGCCGTCGCTCTTCGCGCTGCGGGGCAGCCGCGGGGCGGCATGACGGCATCCGGGCCGGCCTACGAGATCGGGCAGCAGGTACTCCGTCGGGGAGGACGGGTCGTCCTCGATCGGCAGGCGACGCTTGACATCGCTGGCGCCGAGCACATCCCGGCATCCGGTCCCTGCGTGATCGTCGCGCGGCACTACCACAACCTGCTCGACGGATGTGCCCTCTACGCGGCGACCGGACGGTCGCTGCACATCCTCGTCGGACTCGACTGGGCCGGGACTGGGCTACTCCGCCGCGTGATGGAGAAGCTCTCCCGCATGGTCGCCTGGCCGATCATCCTGCGCCCAGACGCACTCGACCGCGAGGCTGCCGCTCCCAAGCGGAAGTCGGAGGCACGACGGCTTCTGCGTGCGGCGACCCGCGACGGTGTGGATCTGCTGGCCGCCGGCAAGGTGGTGGTGATGTTTCCTGAGGGCTACCCGGTTGTCGATCCGCATGCGAAAACGCAGAGAGCGAGCCCGGAAGGGGTGGTGCCCTTCCAGCCGGGCGTCGTGCGGCTGGTGCGCATCGCCGAACGGCGGCTCGGCCGGGAGATCCCGCTCGTGCCGGTCGGGTTTGCCTACGAGCAGCGTGATGACGGTCGCTGGGAGATCGCCATGCGCATCGGCCCACCGCTCTCCCGGGAGGGACTGGAATCTGACACGGAGCTGCTGCGCGTGCTGGAGAGCCAGGTCGCCGCGCTCAGTGGTATCCCCGTCCCGGCTCGAACCCGTGTGGCCAGCGAACAGAATGTCAGTCGGTAGACCCGCCCTGCAAATGGGCGGGTTGTTGATCTCCGTCAACCAGTGATCGACATCAGGAGCTGCGCCATCGCGGTAGGGGCAGCCCCAGCCTGTCCGATAAATGCGGATGTGTTGTTCCGTCGAGCCGGCGCGAGGCCGGTGCTACGGATTGCACTCGCCTGTCGTTGCTCGCAAGCTGCATGGATCGATGGAGATTGACGTGTCCCACCCACTGTCGGGGTGTCACGCCCGGGGGCGGGTACCGACGAGGGAGAGTTGCATGCGCAGGAAGGCCGCGACAACCAACGGCATCTTCCGCATCTTGCGCCGGGTGCTGACCGTCGCTCGGCCATCGAAGACGTCGTAGCCGCGCTCTTCGATCCGGTGGAGGATCTCCCGGTAGAGATGGCTGCCGGCGATCGTTGTGATCTGCCCGGCCCGCGACAGCGCCGGGATGCCGGTGTGCGCGCTCCGGTAGAGCCCGCGTGCCCGCTCGATCTCGAACCGCATCAGCCCGCGAAAATCGCCGTCCGGGTTCATGGCCAGCAGTGACTCCCGCGAGACGCCAAAGCGCGCCAAGTCCTCGTCCGGAAGGTAGACCCGTCCCATCTCGGCGTCCTCGGCCACGTCGCGCAAGATGTTCGTCAGCTGCATCGCAATGCCGAGATTGACCGCGTGCGGCAGCGCTGATCGATCGATGCAGCCCAGGATCGGCACAGTCATCAGCCCTACCGTGCCCGCGACGCAGTAGCTGTACCAGCGCAGATCGTCCCATGTCTCGAAGGACGCCCGTTCAAGGTCCATTCGAACCCCGGCGATCAGGTCCTGTGCGGGTTCGGTGGGGACGCCGTGCTCGCGGATCACCCAAGCGAAGGCATGGGAGATCGGGTCGACCGGCCGGTCGATGGTCGCGAGCCATCGGTCCAGCTGCTCGTGCGCGGCTGCGATACCACCCGGCGCGGCGGTGTCGACGATGTCGTCTGCGTGGCGGCACCATGCGTAGATGGCATGGATGCAGCGGCGCTCGGTGAGTGGCAGCAGCTGGCAGGCGAAGTAGAAGGTGCGGCCGTGGATACGGGTCACGTCGCGGCACCGGTCCCAGTCCGCCAGCGTCGGAGGCGGAAGCACGGTGGCGATGGCCCGCGTCGGTGCGAGTGCAGGCGGATATGGGCGCGGCGCGCTCCGGACCACGTTCGCGTCCTTTCGATTGGACGAACGCCGAATCGGGATGGTCAGTCGATGGTACTGTATCCGAGCGTGGTCGCGTTGCGAGCGTGCGCCGGACCGGTCTTGGTGGCCGAAGTCACACTGGGGTCATGTGCGACCCGGATCGAGAGCGAGGGAGCGGTGACCGAGAGGCGTCCAGACGCCGAACCCGGGATCCAGCGCCCGTCGTCGGAGAACGGCGAGGGGCTGTTTCGGCCAACCCCGCCAATCGCGCGCGAGCCCGAAGCGCCTTCACCGGACGAAACTGAAGTGACCGCCCCGATCGTTCCGCAGCCGTCCCCTCCACCACCATCCCGCGCCCGGCAGGCACGGGACGCGGTCCAGACCGTGCTGCACAACTGGCCATTCGCCGTGGTACTGACGCTCTTCGCCGCCGGGGCGATGGTCGTCCCAACGATGACACAGATCGCCACCACCGATGACTGGGCTTACACCCGATCGGTGGAGATCCTGCTCGACGAGGGACGCCTGACCGTCTTTCCGGTGGTCGCCGCGACCGCCGTCGGGCAGGTACTCTGGGGCGCGCTCTTCGGCATCATCTTCGGCATGTCCCTGGGGATGATGCGTGTCTCGACCGTGGTGATGGTCGCGCTCGGCGGTATCGCGCTCTACGCGATCCTTCGCCAGCTCGGCGTCACCCGGAGCCGCAGCGCGCTCGGCATGGCCGTGTGGCTCTTCAACCCGCTGACCTACGCACTGGCATTCAGCTTCATGACCGACGCCCACCTCGCCTCGGTGATGCTGATCTCCCTCGCCTTCTACCTGCGCGGGCTCCAGCCGGAACGCGAGCACCTCGGCTTCGTGCTGGCCGGGGCGTTCTTTGCGGGGTTCGCGTTTCTGATCCGCCAACAGGGCGCGCTGATCCCGCTCGCGGTCGCAATGTGGCTCTTTCTCAGCGGCCGGCTCTGGTTTCGCCGGCGAGACATCCGCCGGTTGCTCGCCGTGGCGCTGCTGCCGCTGCTGATGGCGCTTGCCTACTACGCCTGGCTGCGCTGGTTTAATGACGTCCCCGACGTGCAGGAGGACTTCCTGCAGGACATCTTCGACAAGGGATGGGAGGCAACCTGGCTCCTGGTCCGGCGTATCCCACTCTACGCGATCTTCTACGGCGCACTGCTGCTGGTGCCCGTACTGCTGGCAATCCGGCCATGGCGACTCCATCGGTATAGCACCTCGCTCTTTCCGACCCCCGGTGGCTTCTACGCCTTCGCCGGGTGGTCGGCGCTGATCCTAGCGGGGCTCTACCTGGCGGGGACCCGCGGCCAGGCGATGCCCTTCGCGCCGCAGTTCGTCGGCCCAGGCGGTCTGGGACCGCCGGACGTGCTCGGCAGCCGCGAGCGCCTGTGGGAGCGCGGCTCCGACTTCGCCGTGGCCCTCACTATCGTCTCCGCGATCGGCGCGCTGCTCCTCGGCATGGTGTTGCTGCGCAAACTCTTCGCCGGGCGGTTGCCGGAGCGCTGGGGATTCTGGCTCGTCGCCTCGGTCGGGCTCTGGCAGCTCATCGGTGTCTTCCCACCGTCCTATCACTACACTAACAGGGGCGTGACGCTCGACCGCTACCTGCTGCCGGTGATCGCCGTCCTGATCCCGCTCGTCTTCTACGCGCTTCGGGATGTCGATCTCTTCCAGCCGATCGCCTGGCTGGCCTTGGCCGCGGTAGCGGTCGTCTCCGTGGCTGGTGTGCGCGACTACCTCGTCTTCATGGACGCGATCTGGGACATGGCCGAGACTGCCAACGAGAACGGCGTACCTATCGACCGGCTCGATGCCGGCTCCGGTTGGGATGGCTACCACCTCTATACCGTCATGCTCGATGAGAACATCACCGAGGCGAGATCCCCGGCGGGCTCGCCGTGGTGGATCTACTTCTACGCCAAGCCAACCGACTCCAGCTACATCGTCGCCACTGATCCCGCCGTCCGGCGTGGCTACGTGGTGGCGGAGGAGCGTGAGTACGGTCAGTGGCTGGATGACGACCCGGTGCATGTGTACCTGCTCCGTCGCTGGTTCCTGCCCTACCCGATTCGCTGGGCCGGGGAGGAGCAGTCGGGAGGCAGATTGTTGCCCGGCCCCGGCTCCCAGACACCGCCAGACAGTACCGTGGTGGTGGCGACACCTAGGGCGACGACAGCCGCCACGCCGGCCGGCAGCCCGATGTCCGCCACGCCAGAGTGACAGGAGTTTTCATGACACCTCGCGATCCCGGGCCATCGCTGCGAACCCGCGCCGCTCGGACCGGCCACCACAACGGTGACGGTGACACCTGGCCGGTGGTGCATCCCATCGTCACGAGCACCGCGCTCGCGGGGCGCGATCCCGATACGCTTGTGAATCGCATCGGGCGTAACGAGCCGACCTACCACCGCGCGCATTTCCCGAACGCGGCACGGCTTGAGGAGGCCGTTGCCGAGCTGGAGGGCGCCGAGGCGGGCTACGCGACCTCCTCCGGCATGGCGGCCGTCACGACGGTCGTGCTGGCGCTGCTCGGGCAGGGCGATCATCTCATTGTCGGCGCGGGGGGATACAGCGACTCCGAGGAGCTCCTCACGCGGGAGCTTGCCCGCTTCGGGATCGGCGGGAGCGTCGTGCCGCTGGATGACCTCGGGGCTGTGCGGAACGCGATCCGTCCGCAGACGACGCTTATCTTCGCCGAGACAATCACCAACCCCGGCATCACCGTGCCGGACCTCGGTGCCTTGGCTGGAATCACGCGGGAGCGCGGAGTCACCCTGGTCGTCGACAGCACCGTGGCGACCCCGATGCTCTGCCGGCCGCTGGAGCACGGTGCCGATCTGGTCATCCACAGCGTCACCAAGTTCCTCGGCGGCCATCACGACCTCTCCGCTGGAGTGATTGTCGGCTCACGCTTCCTAATTGATCGAATCGCGCGGGTCGGCTACCTTCTCGGGGCCGTTCCCGGTGCGCACGATTCCGCGCTGGCGCTTCGGGGCATCCATACCCTCGCCCCGCGCATGGCATGGATCAGCGAGAGCGCCGACCGTATCGCCCGGTATCTCGCCGAGCAGCCGGAGGTGGCCTGTGTTCGCTACCCCGGTCTCGCGACCGGCGCAGAGGGGGAGCGGGTGCGGCGGATGCTCCCGGACGGGCGCAGCGGCCTGATGGTGGTCGAGTTCAACGGCACAGCCACACAGGCCCCGGCGGCAGCCTTTGTGCGGTCTCTGAGGATGATCCCGTACGTGACCAGCCTCGGCGGCGAGATCACGACCGTCTGTTACCCGCCACGCATCCTCGCGGACGGCGACCCGGAGACGGCCGGTGTCGGCACGAGGCTTCGGCTCTCGGTCGGGCTGGAGGATCCCGAAGACCTGATCGCTGACCTGAACGGGGCGTTCGAGGCGATGCGATGATCTGGTTCATCCAGTGGGCCAAGGGCGTTCATGGTATAACGCGTTGCTTGTTCTGATCCGATAGCGGAGAACCCGGTATGGCAGAAACGACGACAGCATTGATCACTGGCGGCGCGGGCCTAATCGGCTCGCACATCGTCGATGCCGCACTCGCCGAGGGCTGGAAAGTGCGCGTGCTCGACAGCCTTGAGCCGCAGACGCACGCGTACGGCCGGCCCGGATGGCTGCCGGAGGAGGCCGAGTTCATCCAGGGCGACGTCCGCAACCCCGACGACTGGCAGCGGGCGCTTCGCGGCGTCGACATCGTCTTCCACGAGGCAGCCTACGGCGGGTACATGCCGGAGATCGCCAAGTTCATCCACGTCAACTCCTACGGCACGGCCCTGATGCTGGAGACGATCCGCAACCACGACCTGCCCGTGCGCAAGCTCGTGCTGGCCTCGTCGCAAGCGGTCTACGACGAGGGCGCCTACGCGTGCCCGACACATGGTCACTTCTACGGTGAGACGCGCCCGATCGAGCAGTTGGAGTCCGGTGACTACGCCATGCACTGCCCGATCTGTGGGGCGGAATCGACACCGGTTCCCACCGATGAGACCGCTCCCATGGGCGGCGAGAACGTCTACGCGATCAGCAAGGCCGATCAGGAACGGCTCGTCATCTCGTTCGGCCGCGCGACCGGCCTGCCAGTGACCGCGCTGCGCTACTCCTGTACCTACGGGCCGCGCCAGTCGCTCTTCAACCCCTACACCGGCGTGATCTCGATCTTCTGCACCCGGCTGATGAACGACCTGCCGCCGGTCGTCTACGAGGACGGCCACCAATCGCGCGACCTCGTCTTCGTCGGGGATGTCGCTCGCGCGAACCTGCTCGTTGCGACCGATTCGCGCGCCGACGGGCAGGTATTCAATGTCGGGACCGGGAACGCCGCCGAGATCGGCGATCTGGCCCGGCTGCTGGCGCGCAAGCTCGGCAAGGACATTGAGCCCGACCTGCCCGGCGAGTATCGTCCGGGAGAGATGCGGGCGCTGATCAGCGATACCCGTCGCATTCAGGAGCTCGGCTTCGCGCCGCAGATCTCCTTGGAGGGGGGGATCGACCGGTACCTGGCGTGGATCGAGACCCAAGGCAGCGTCCGCGAGTACTTCTCGGAGGCAGAGCGCCTGCTGCGGGAGCGGCGCGTCGTCAAGCGTGCGAAGACCGGGAGGGCTTCGTGAGCGTCCAGGCACGCCTCTCCGCAACCGTCGTGATCCCTTGCCTCAACGAGGAGGAAAGCATCGGAGGACTGGTCGAGGACATTGCCGCCGTCCGCGACGACCCGGCCACGCCGATTGAGATCACGATGATCCTCGTCGTCGACAACGGAAGCACCGACGACACCGCATTGGTCGCGCGGCAGGCGGGGGCGTGCATCATCACCGAGCCGCGCCGTGGCTACGGACGCGCCTGCCTGAGCGGCGTGCTGGCGAGTGGCCCGGTCGACTACATCGTCCTGATGGACGGCGATCGCTCCGACGTGCCCGACGACCTGCCGAAGTTGCTGGAGCCGCTCCTGTCGGGCGATGCCGATCTCGTGGTCGGCTCGCGGACGCTTGGCTCCTACGAGAAGGGATCCCTGCATCCCCAGCAGATTGCCGGCAACAAGGTCGCGGCGTTGCTTGCCCGGTGGTTCTATGGCGTGCGCCTTACCGACATCGGCCCGTTCCGCGTGATCCGCAAGCGGAATCTGCTCGAGCTCGGCATGCGGGAGATGACCTACGGCTGGTCGATCGAGATGATTATCCGGGCCAAGCGCAAAGGCTTGACCGTGACGGAGGTGCCGGTCCGGTATCGCAGGCGTGCCGGTGGCAGCTCCAAGGTGAGCGGCAACCTCAAGGGCACCGTCAAGGCTGGCTATCGCATCATCGCAGCCATTTTTCGGGCGCGGAAGGACGACCGTCCGCTGCCGGACGGTCTCGCTGCTTGGCAGGAGCGGCACGCTGCTAGCGATGAGGCTGCCTCGTGATCGTCCGGCGCAGCGACAACCTGCTGATGATCGCGGCCCGGGCGCCGCATGCCGGCTCCACCAAGACGCGCCTCGGCCGCGCCATCGGCATGGAGCGTGCCGCACGGCTCTACGTGGCTTTCCTCGCCGATATCGCCGGATGCTTCACGCCTCCTGCGAACCCCGGCGGCTCATGGGACCTCGCGTGGACTCACTCGCCACCCGATGTCGACTTCCGAAGTGAGTTGCGGGAGGCGATCGGGGACGCGCCAGCGCATGTGCGTTACGTGCCGCAAATCGCCAATCAGGACTGGGGGCGCCGCCAGAGCGCACTGCTGGCGTGGGGTGACGCGCAGGGGTACCGAAGGACGGTGCTGATCGCCTCCGATTCGCCACAGATTGAGGTCGCGGTGATCGAGGACGCGTTCGCGGCGCTGGCATCGCATGACGTCGTGCTTGGGCGCGTCCACGATGGCGGGTACTACCTTATTGGGCAGCGCGGGTTTCGGGAGATTCTCGATGGCGTGCAGATGAGTACCGCCTCGGCGGCCGACGGCGTGCTGCAGCACGCGCGGAATCAGGGGCTCGCCACGGCAGAGGTCGACCCCACGTTCGACGTCGACGTCGAAGATGACCTGACGCTCCTGATCGAGCACCTCGCTGCCTCCGATGGCACCGCCGCCCCCGCCACCTGGCGCGCCATGAAGGATCTTGGACTGAGGTAGGTGACGACAGTCATCCGGTGAAGATACATGAAGATGCTGCCTTCCCCTGCCTGTCATTTCGAGCGGAAGGCGAGCGCAGCGAGCCTGCAGCCGAGAAATCTGTTGCCTGACGGATATCAGCCATCCACGTCGGAAGAGATTTCTCCGCTCCGCACCCTTCGGGCGCTCCGATCGAAATGACACTCGCTGTTGGCTGCCAGGCTCGGACCCGGCCTGCCATTACAGGCACGCAAATTCAGCGATTCATCTCCAGATCACTCGGTATGCCAGAGATAGTAACGACGGAGATCTGGATGGGGCCCACTCCTGCGACATGCTGGTGTGATTCAGCCCTCGCCGAGGCCGGGGAGCACGGGCTGGTTTCGGCCCTTCTGCGGGAAGGCTACTCCCTCAATGCCGAGCAGCTTCTCCTTGATGTGCGACCCGCCGGTGTACCAGCCCATCGACCCATCTGCCCGCACCACACGGTGGCAGGGAACGATCACCGGCACCGGGTTGCGCCCGAGCGCGTTGCCGACCGCCCGCGATGCCTTCGGCTTCCCGATCTCCTGCGCGATTCCCTGATACGTGCGAACACGGCCGAAGGGCACACGGCTCGTTGCCTCCAGCACCTGCCTAGTGAACGGCGTGATGCCGTAGAGGTCGACCGGCAGCGTGAACTCGTTCCGGCGGTGGGCAAAGTATTCCCGCAGCTGCTCCCGAACCGGTTCCACCGTCGCCGAGCGCTCCGTGGCGAGGATGCCGCGTGCTTCGAGCTCGGCCAACTCCTCTTCGCGGTCATGGTTGGCTAGGTAGCCGATCTCTGCGATGCCATCCTCCGTCACGGCGATCAACAGGTCACCCAGTGGACTCTCCATGAGCCCGTAGTGGCCCTCGTGGAGTCCGAGCGCTCGCGCGGGCGAGGGTGGGGCTGCGTCGACTGGCAGATCCGGCTCTGCCAGGCTCATCACCCACGCGCCGCGGATCTCGGCGCACTCCCGGCAAACCGCGCAGTGCTCCTCGATCGCATGCTCGTCGGCGGTGGTCAGATCGCCGATCACCATGGCCGGGAGTGCTTCGTCCACCACCTCGCAGGGATCATCGACGACGGCAAGCGAGGTGCTGATCGAGCCGGACGGGGTGGGGTGTTGCGGGTTGGCTTCATGCGTCATGGTCGTCAGGTCCTTCTAGTCGGCCAGCGCTGCGGCAAATTGGCCGCGGAGCTTGCGGAGTGCTTCATAGACATTGGCCCGCACCGCCTCACCACTGCTATCGAGCACCTCGCCGATCTCGTCGTACGACATGTCATGGTACTTCCGCAGGACGAGTGCCGCCCGTTGCTTCGGCGGGAGCGCCTCGATCGCGTGCGTCACTCGTTCCAGCGTGTCCGTGGCGGCCACCTGCGTGACGGTGTCCGGCCCGCGATCGGGCAGCTCCGGCGCATCGTCCGCCATCTGATGCACCCGGCCGTTCTTCCGGCGGTCGCTGATCCACGTGTTGGAGGCGATGCGGAACAGCCAGGCGCGGTGGTTGGCATCCGCCGGGAGCCTCCGCCATGCCTTGTAGGCCTTCAGCAGCGTCTCCTGGTAGACATCATCGGCATCCTCCGGATTACGGGTCAGTGACCAGGCGTACCGGTGCAGGTCTGCGCCGTGGCGCTCGACGAGGGTGGCGAAGGCGATGCGAGGCACGGTTGCCCGGTCTGAGTCGTGGGTGGTCGTCGACAACATCATGAGGCGAGCTCCCTGAAACGCGCGCTGTCGGGAGAGGTTCAGTCCCATTCTGCCCCATTGACGCAGACGGGCGGCATGTGTGAGATCATGCGAAGACGTCGTCCATAGCACAGGAGCATGACCACGCATGACATCCACCAAGAGCCAGCGACAGACCGTTCTGGAGGCGATCGAGGCGGCCCGGCAGATCATTCTCGAGGCCGGTGACACCATCCATGCCAACCCCGAGGTCGGCATGGAGGAGCACAAGGCCGTCGAGCTGTTGACCGGCATCATCGCGTCGTTCGGGTTCGAGGTCGAGCGCGGTGTGGCCGAGATCGAAACTGCCTTCAAGGCGCGCAAGCGGGGGAATGGCGAGGGGCCGCGCATCGCGTACATCGCCGAGTACGACGCGCTGCCCGGCCTCGGGCATGGCTGCGGGCACAACCTGCTGGCCAGCAGCAACCTCGCCGCAGCAATCGGTCTTGGTGCGGCCGTGGACGAGCTGGGCGGGGAGGTGCTCTTCATCGGCACGCCGGCCGAGGAGAGCCACGGCGCCAAGGCGCCGATGATCGAGGCCGGGGTGTTCCGCGATGTCGACATCGCGATGTCGAGCCACCACGGCGGGCACGTCACGTTCCTGCCGATTCGATACCCCGACGGCACCTGCCTCGCCGTCTCCAGCCGCCGGTTCAAGTTCCACGGCCGCACCGCACACGCCGCGAAGGACCCGGAAACAGGCATCAATGCGCTCAACGCCGTGATCCAGCTCTTCAACGGTATCGACGCCATGCGCCAGCACGTCACGCCGGACGTGCGCATGCACGGCATCATCACCGACGGTGGGAAGGCACCCAACGTCGTGCCCGACTACGCCGAGGCGGAGTTCCTCTTCCGGGCGGCGTCGCGCCCAGCGGTCGACGAGTTGGTCAGCCGGGCAGAGAAGGTCGCGCTCGGAGCGGGGATGATGACCGGCGCGAAGCTCGAGATCGAGACCCCGACACCGGACTACGACGACATGCTGCCGAACTACACGCTCAGCGGATTGATCCGCCAGCAGCTCGACGCGATCGGGTTGGAGGAGACGAACCGGCAACCGTCCAGCGGTCCGGGGGCGTACTCGACCGATCTCGGCAACGTCAGCCGGGCGATGCCGACGACGTCGCTCACCTTCGCGATCAGCGAGACGCCGATCAGCGGGCACACACAGGATGTCGTCGATGCCTCGATCTCGGAGCTGGGCCGGGAGAACGCGCTGCGAACGGGCAAGGCGCTCGCGCTGGCGGGGGTGGAACTGCTCGCCAATCCCGAGCTGGCAAAGACGATTCGCCGTGAGTTCGAGGAGTTCCGGCCGGCGTAGCCGCAGCCCTGTCCGAGAAGCGACATGGATTCCCGCAGCCGATACTATAGACCAACGAAGCGATGTCATCCTGAGCCGGCAAGACGCCGTGGCGCCGAAGCCGTGTCGAAGGATCTCCCGGCGCGGAGCGCCGGTCCTCTCTCGCCGTTGGCTGTGATCGAGGGTCACCTCCGTGTGGCCTGTTGGAGATCAGACCACCCTTCGGGCGGGGGATTCTTCGCCGCGCCCAGAATGACACCGCCTTTGCTGGCACTCTCATATGGAATCCGGGTAATCCGTAGGTGAACGGAGCAAGCCGGACGGGCGGACAAGATCCGCCCCTACGAGTCGCTTGCCCCAACCGATCAGCCGGATTCCATATCACTCTGAATTGGCCATGGAGTGGGAATACTCGGCTCTGCCTTCGGCTCAGGATGACATGTTTCCTGATCTGATCGCTACGCGCCGGTCTTCCTGACCGATGGCCCCTCCTTCGGCGGGCGCTCGCCCTCGCGGCGCTCCCATCCCGGTGCGAAGAGCGGCAGGAAGTTCGTCACCTCGTACGGATGCTTCTCCAGCTCCGACCAGTTGAGATCGACGCCCAGCCCCGGCCGGTTCGGGATCTGGATCCGACCATCGATCACCTCCGCCGGGCGGTCGACCAGGTCGCGCTCCCACTCGACGTTGTACTCGTCGAAGATCTCCTGCACCAGAAGGTTCGGGCAGGCGGCGCTTATCTGGATGCACGTTGCCGTCGAGATCGGCCCCTGCGCGTTGTGCGGTGCGACGACTGCGTAGTGGGCGTCGGCCATCGCCGCGACCTGTCGCGTGCGCCAGATGCCGCCCATGGCGCCCGGCTCCGGCTGCAGGATGTGCACCGCATCGTGCGAGAGCAGCTCGGCGAACTGCTGCGGGCTGGAGAGGCTCTCGCCGGATGCCACCGGGATGTTCAGGTGTCGGGCAACCTCGACCGTGCTGGCGATGTTCTGGTGGCCCGTCGGCTCCTCGAACCACGTCGGCTCGTATTCGGCGATCTGCTGGCCGACGTAGATCGCCTCGGCTACGCTGAAGCGGCTGTGGACCTCAATCATCAGTTGAACGTCCGGCCCGACGGCCTCGCGCACGGCGCGGACGATGTCGACCGAGAGGTGCCGCTCGGCCAGCGTCATCATCCGCCAGTTGTGGCCGAATGGATCGAACTTGAGCGCCTTGTAGCCGCGGGTGACCACCTCCGAGGCACGCTCGGCAAAGGACTCCGGTGTGCGGTCGCCCGCATACCAACCGTTGGCGTAGGCTGGGAGCGACTCGTGGTAGCGCCCGCCGATGAGATCATAGATCGGCCGTCCGGTGACCTTGCCGATGATGTCCCAGCAAGCGACCTCAATCGCGGCGACAGCGTTCATGTGCAGCTGCCCACCCTCAGAGTAGAGGTCGCGGGTCATGCGCTGGATAATGGTCTCAACCTGGAACGGGTCGGTGCCGACAAAGCGTGGCGTGAGCTCATGGATGACGGCTTCGGCGGATTTGGCGAAGGCGTTGAGCGTGCCCTCGCCGATGCCGTAGAGGCCGTCCTGGTCGGTCTCCAGCCGTGCGAAGAGCCAGTTCTTCCACGGGTTGCCGACGATGAAGGTCTGAACGCCGGTGATGCGCATGTGACGAGTCCTTTCGCGTGTTGCCGTGCGAACAGACGGTGGGCGTCAACCAACCTGTCATCCTTCGCTCCGCTCAGGATGACATTCCCTTGGTGCTCCATTACAACATGTGGTGTCTCACGACACGATCTCCCCGATAGCCTCGCCGATCCGGCCGAGGTAGACCTCGTCGTCATAGTGGCCGGCGGAGCTCTCTATCAGCGCGGCGACCGCGACTGCCCCCGATGGCCCCTCAATAACGCCCATGTCGTGCGAGATGCCGTCCAGCGTGCCGGTCTTGCCGGCGTAGCTGATACCGTCCGGAAGACACCGAGGGAGTCGGTCGCGGTGCTGCTGGTCGCCATGGAGTCGCCGCATCCACCTGCATCGCTCGGGCGACGCGGCGGTGTCGTTCCAGATCGACGTGAGCAGATCGGCCAGGCCACGCGCAGTGGCCTCGTTCCGGCTGATCTCGTCTTTCGGCACGTAGCCGTAAAAGCGGCGCCCGAGGCGCAGCGAGGGGACCCCGAGCTCGATGGTGGTCTGCTGCACAATGCTGAGCCCGACGGTGTCGATCACGGCATTGGAGGCCGTATTGTCGGAGATGGCGATCATCAGCCACGCATGGTCGCGCAACGGCAGCGAGATCCCCTCATGCAGCCAGTTGAGGACACCGCTGCCACCGGCGCGCATGTCGGCACGAACGGCAACGTCCATGTCGAGATCAAGCGTACCGGCATCAACCGCGCGGGCAAGGGCGGCGAGGATCAGGGTCTTGATCGTGCTTGCCGCCTGAACCGGCCGGTCCGGATCGTAGTCGAGTGTGCTGCCTGTGCCAAGGTGTCGCGCCGCGAGCGAGACACGCATCCCCGATGGGATCACCGCCAGACAGGATGCGAGGGGACTCCAGTCAGGTTCCGGCAATGGGGTCGGTTGTTGCGCCATCCGGGCGGCAGTCCTTTCCACGAGTCGATGTGTCCAGCGCACTTTCTGGTATGGTGGCGGGGATGGCATCTGGAAGCAAGGGCCGTTCAGACTGCATGATATACTGCCACGTGAATTATGGAGAGACGCCGGGTCTGTTGCAGTCTTCTGCGGTTCGCTCTTCTCCATCGACCCGCATAGTGGTCCCATCGTTGCCCACGACACGTATGTTGCCGCCTGTGCGTCATGGACGGCCCATCGCACGGTGCTCCCGGAGGTCTCGGGTCTTGTTCCGCCCCATGTCAACGCTGTTCGGCTTCTTCAGTCGGGATCTTGGTATCGACCTTGGGACAGCGAACACGCTGGTTTACGTCCGCGGCCGGGGTATTGTGATCTCCGAGCCCTCTGTGGTAGCCATCGACACGAAAACCAAGCGCGCCCTCTGGGTCGGCATGGAGGCGAAGGCGATGATGGGCAAGACGCCCGAGTCGATCGTCGCCGTTCGACCCCTCAAGGATGGTGTAATCGCCGATTTTGACACCGTCGAGATGATGCTGCATTACTTCATCCGCAAGGTACACACGCAGCGCCTCATGGCGCCTCACCCGCGTGTGGTGATCGGCATCCCCAGCGGCGTGACCGAGGTCGAGAAGCGTGCCGCCAAGGACGCCGCCCTCTCTGCGGGGGCCCGCGAGGCCTACACCATTGAGGAGCCGATGGCCGCCGCGATCGGCGCCGGCCTTCCCATCAACGAGCCGATCGGCAGCATGATCGTCGACATCGGTGGTGGCACCACCGAGGTGGCCGTCATCTCGCTGGGCGGTATCGTGGTCAACCACTCGATCCGTGTCGCCGGTGACGAGATCGATGATGCGCTCATCCAGTACGCGCGCCGTGACCACAATCTCGTGATCGGCGAGCGCACCGCCGAGAATGCCAAGATGGCCGCCGGGTCGGCCTACCCGCTCGAGGAGGAGGTCCGCGTGCCACTGCGTGGGCGTGACCTGCTGACCGGCCTGCCGAAGTCGGTCGAGGTCAGCTCCGTGGAGCTGCGCGACGCTATCTCGCAGCCGGTCAACACCATCATCGAGTTGGTCAAGAACTCGATCGAGGAGACCCCGCCCGAGCTTGTCGCCGACATCATGGAGCACGGCATCACCCTTGCCGGCGGTGGTGCGCTGCTGATGGGGCTGGACCGCCGACTGCAGAGCGAGTTGCGCATGCCGGTGCACCGCGCCGAGGACCCGCTCACCTGTGTGGCGCGCGGGACCGGACGCGTTGCCGAGGCGCTGCACCTCTACCAGCGTGCGCTGGCCGGCGGGCAGGAGCTCCGCCGCGGCTAGCCTCCCAGCTCACACGGTATCTACCCGATCCGTCAGTGTGGCCACGCGTGGCTGCCTTGCGGGACGAAGGGCGACGCATGACCACGATCTCGTTTCGACAAACCCTCTCGCTTGTGGCGATCTTCGTCGCGGTCAGCGCCACGCTGATCGTGATGGACCGGCGCGACGCACTCGACCCCCTGCGCGAGGGGCTCATCAGTGTCGTGGAGCCGGTCGCATCGGGCTTTGCATCCATCGCACGCGGTCCGAACTTCGAATCCGATCTGGAGCGAGAGCTGGAGCGGGTCGAGGCCGAGCGCGACGCCGCGCTGGCCGAGAACGCGAACCTCAAGGCGATGATCGCCGAGTACGAGGTGCTCGATCAGGAGCGGGTTGTCGAGTCGCAGCGACCGGAGCTGGATTTTCTCGCCGCCAAGGTCATCGGTGGCGACCCGACCGGCACGCAGCACTTCGCGTGGATCAACAAGGGCAGTGACGACGGCGTCGAGGTCGGCATGGCCGTCACCGACCCGGATTTCTATGTCGGCCAAGTGGTTGAGGTGACGGAATCCACTGCCAAAGTCATGTTCATTGTCGACACGAGCGCCAGCGTCGGCGCGCAGCTGCTCGAGAGCGGCGCCGACGGTATCGTTGTCGGGCAGTGGCAGCTCGGCGGCCGGTTGCTGCTACAGAACATCGACCGCTCCGCCGAGGTCGAGGAAGGCGCCGTAGTGGTGACCTCCGGCGCGCTCACCACCGAGACACGCGGGGTGCCGCCCAACATCATCATCGGCACGGTCTTCGGGGAGGGGGAGCCGACGCTGCGCACCAACGAGGTCTCCTACCAGGTGCGGCCGGTCGTGGAATTCGAGAGCCTCAATACGGTGTGGGTGGTAATGCCAAATGACGAGTAACGGCAAGATAGTTGGATTCGACCCGCGCCTCTCGGCGGCGCTGCTGATCGCCAAGGTGACGGCGGCCGGGATCCGGCTGGCCGGTCGCGGCGGCGGCACCTCCGCGCCGGGACTCGTCGCAGACCGCATCGACTCCGGCATGCTCGGCAAACTCACGCGTCGGCTGCCCGGCGGCGTCGTGATGGTTGCCGGCACCAACGGCAAGACAACCACCTCCCGCATGATCGCCGATCTGCTGGCGGCAGCCGGGATGCCGGTGGTGCACAATCGCTCCGGTTCCAACCTCGTGCGGGGCGTCGTCTCCGCGTTTGCCAGGCAGGCGAGCGTCACCGGCGCGCCCGGCGGCGAGGTCGGGGTGATCGAGTCAGACGAGGCCGCGCTGCCGCAGTTGCTGGATCGCGTCACGCCGCGCGCGGTGCTGCTCAACAACCTCTTCCGTGACCAGCTCGATCGCTACGGCGAGCTGGACGCGATCGCCCGCAAGTGGCAACCGGCCCTCAAGGCGCTTGATCGGGAGACGACGGTCGTCGTCAACGCCGATGATCCCACGCTGGTGGCGCTCACGACCGACCTTCGCGCCGAGGTCGTCCGCTTCGGCATGGACGACGAGCCCCACCGGCTGGAAACGCTCTCCCATGCGGCGGACGCGGTCGATTGTCACGTCTGTGGCGCTGATCTGGAGTACCGCGCGCTCTACGTCTCCCACCTCGGCGACTGGTACTGCCCGAACTGCGGCTACCACCGTCCGAGCCTTGATGTGATTGGCCGCGAGGTGACGCTGCGCGGCGTCACCTCGCTTGGTATGCACGTCATGGTCGATGGCGAGGAGGTCCCAATCCATGTCGGGGTGCCAGGGCTCTACAACGCCTACAACCTCGTTGCGGCGGTCGCCGTCGGTCGCACGATGGCTGTCGAGATGCCGGTCATCACGCGAGCGATGGACGCCTTCCGCTCGGCCTTCGGCCGCATCGAGCGCGTCGTCTACCGCAACCGCACACTCACCCTCGCGCTCGTCAAGAACCCGGTCGGGTTCAACGAGGTGTTGCGCATGCTCACCGCCGAGAGCGGCGGGATCGAGGTGCCGACGCTGATCGCGATCAACGATCTCTACGC
>DASYWL010000178.1:0-6597 GCA_035936055.1 Thermomicrobiales bacterium | reverse complement strand
CGTCGATCATGCCCAGGTACTCGTGATCTACGGCTCGGGAACGTCGGCGACGATCGAGGGTGGCTCGATGATGCCCGAGAGCTACCCCTTCACCTCCCGCTTTGAGGTGCTCTGCGACAACGGCGCGGTCGAGTACCATTTACGGGCCGGGGGACGATCGTTCGAGGTCGGCGAGCCGACCAACGAACTGACCATCTACCGCAACGAGGGCGAGCCGGAGGTCGTCTCCGTCGAGCAGACCGATCCGTATATGAACGAGTGCGCCTATTTCATTGCCTGTGCGCGCGAGGGCAGGCCGCCCGAACGCTCGACCCCTGCCGCGGCGCTGGATGCGATGCGCGTCTCCCTCGCGGCGCAGGCGTCGGTCGACCGCGGCGAACCGGTCGCCGTCAGGAACGCCTGAAACGGACAACCCCGTACCGGCCCGGAGGAGCATCGTGACACCACCCACCCACCCGCTGCAGGAAGGCGGCTTCGACCCCCTCGCGATGCTCCGTCGTGCCCCGAATGACGGCGATGATATCCCCAGCATCAAGCTGCGCATGCTTTGGCTGCGCCAGCGCGTGCCCGAAGCGCGGGTGGAAACCTCGGTGGTGACCCTCGACGACAATGTCGTTGTGATGGCCGCCACGATCGCCCTGCCGGACGGCGGCGAGGGCTCGGGTCACGCCGCCGTCCGACGAATCGAGGGGGATGACATCGCCGCACTGATCGAGACGACCGAGCTGCGCGCCATCGGCCGTGCGCTGGACATCATCGGCTATGTGGTGGTCGACCAGCAGGGAGGCCAGATCGCCCCTGAGCGTGCCGAGCGGGAACCCGTCGACCGAGAGCCGACGCCGATCACCCGCGAGCGCCCGGATCGCGCCGGACAGGAGGAACCCTCGCGGCCGGAGCCAGCGAGTGAGGACCAGCCGCAGGGCCCGGCCACCCCGCCCGGTCACGTGCAGGCGATCCGCTCCCTGCGCGACCGGGGCACGCGGGACACCGCGCCACAGCGACCCGAGCCGATTCCCGCTCCCCGGCAGGATCGCCCCACGCAGCGTCCGGAGCAGCAGCAATCTCCTTCTGTGAGCGACGCCGAGCCGGAGCTGGAGGATGTCTCCTGGACGGCGTTCTGGAATTGGGCGCGCGGCTCCTATCAGCTCAGCTCCCGTGTGCAGCTCGAGGAACTGCTGGGCCAATCGATCGGCCCGAAGACGCCTGGCCAGGTCCGCCAGCTACTGCTCGAGCACTTCTCGAGCGAAAAAACCGACTGATTCCAGCTGATTGCCAACATTCGGCAAGATGCCGCTGTGCCCAGTTGTCAGTGATGAACGTACATTGCGTCGGTGAGTTTCGGATCGATACGTACACCTCGTGGCCTTATTTTTCACGATCATCACCGCGGCACCTCCTCGGGATCTTGCCAAATCGTCAACGTACGTACACTTGTGACAACCCATCCTCACGTGTAGCCTGATTCATGTCAGGCGCTCCAGCCCCGCATCTGCAGCGCCCGGCAGGCACACCGGCCCCCGCCCGGTGTGCCATCGATCAGCATCTCCGCTGCTGGTCTGGGCCTCCATCCAGGCTCGGCACCACCCTGGGGATGTGCATGGCGGCCGGAGGGGCCGTCGCGCTCCAATCGTCACCTGGACGCGCCGGGGGAGGGTGTCTGCATGACGACCGCAGGGTCACTGCTTGAATCCAGTCAACAATCCGTCAGTCCGCCTCGTCTCGCAGCCGCGCTTGTCGCGCTCGTGCTGGCATTCGGCATGACCGTTGCCGCCATCACGCCAGCCGCTGCCCAGGATGCGGCGACGCCCGAGGCAACCCCAACCCAACAGCAGCTTGAGCAGATCCTCGAGCAGGCGATTGCCGAGGGAGTCGAGCAGCTTACGGTGCCCCTCCAGGAGTTCAACGACTCCGGCATCGATGGCACCGCCACGTTCTTCGATCTGGGTGAGGAGACGCCGATCCAGATCGATATCGAAGGCGGCGGCGACGTGGTGCCCGCCTTTATCCTCCAAGGCACCTGCGGCGAGACCGAGCCGGAGCCGGTGGAACGCCTGACGCCGGTTGACGAGACGGGCGAGAGCCTGTCACTGATCGACCGGTCCCTCACCGAACTGCTCGAGGGCGAGTTCACCATTGAGCTGCGGCTCTCCCCCACCCAGCTCGGCGTGCTGGCTGCCTGTGCCAACATCGAGGGCGTCCCGGTGCCGGCCACGCCGGCCGACGCCACTCCGGAAGCGGAGACACCGACGGCAGTGCCGACCGGTGAGGGAGGGCTCGTCGAGACGCCAACACCGACACCGGCAGTCACGCCGACACCCGCCGTGACGCCAACCCCAGCCGTGACACCTGCCGTAACGCCAACGGCAGCCGTGACACCGACGGTCACCCCAGTTGTGGGCGGCAAGGGCACGACGATCGACGGCACCGGTGGCGCGGACGTCGCGCCGGAGACTGTCGCGTCCCTCCCGCTGGACGACTACAGCGGGCTGGGCGTGACCGGGACTGTTTCACTGCTGGCGCTCGACGATGACACCACCAAGGTCAAGATCACGCTATCCGGTGATGCTGTCACCGATGGGCATATTGTCCACCTGCATCGCGGGACATGCGACAACCTCCAGGATGAGGGCACGATCTATCTCGAGAGCGTCGGCGCCGATGGGATCAGCGAGACGACGGTCGGCATGTCGCTCGATGCGCTGTTGACCGGTGGCTGGAGCGTGAACGTCCACCTGTCCGAGGAGCAGTGGGATACCTGGCTCGTCTGCGGGTACCTCGGCAATGCAACCGCGGGCATGACTGGCGTCATCGATGTCACTCCGGTTGTCGGCGGCAAGGGCACCGCAGCCCGAACCACCACGACCGACACCGGCGCCGCCGTCGGTGGAACCGGCGATGGCACCTCCGGTGTCAGCGGCAAGGGAGAATCCACGCGGACATCGACGCTGACGCAGGGTGTTGGCGTTGGCTCCACCCTCCTCTGGCCGGACTCGCCAGCCAAGAGCGTCGCTTCAGCACTCGGGGTCTTCGCCCTGCTGCTTGCCGGTGCCGGCATCACGCTTCGGCACGGGCAGCGTACCGATCGACAACCTTCCCGCTAGCAGCGACTCGGACTCTGATCCAGCCCGATCAGATCCACTCCCTCCTCCAGCTTTTCGCGATAGGCCCGGCAGAAGCCGGGTCCATCGCCGTTTTGTGTCATCGGTACCCTCCCTGCAGGCCGGATCAGCCTTTCGAACGCTGCATTCCGTGGGGGTGAATTTCGCATCTACCCGGCCAGAGCCTCAAGCCACCAGCGTCCCTTGCTGACGCCGACCACCGCTGTCGTCCCGAGCCGGCGAGGCGCTCCCCACTCCCGGCCTTGCAAGGTCCCTTGATGAACACACAAGCGACAGCAGAACAGGCCGAACAGCAAGAAATGCGGGTACAGTACTGGTTGGCGACGTGGCCGAGGCCGCGCTTGCCGATTCCGTTTCGCTGAACATCCATCCCAGCGTCCGACCGAGAGGATCCTGCGCTATGCGACTCCTGCTTATCCGCCACGGCCAGACTCACGGCAACATCAACCGCCATCTCCAAGGCGATGACGACCCGCTCACCGAACTGGGCCGCACCCAGGCACTCGTCACCGGTCGCTACCTCGCCGCCAACGAGTCCATCACCCACCTCTACTGCAGCCCGCTTGCCCGGGCCTTCGAGACCGCCTCGATCATCGGCAACGCGATCCGCCACGAGCCGATGGTCGAGCCCGGCCTGGCCGAGATCAATATCGGTGTCGCCGCCGGCACGCCCTTCGACGTCTGGATGGCCGACAACCCCCAGCACATCGAGCAGCTGCGCGACCCCGTCACCCGTATGGATTTCGAATGGCAGGGAGGCGAGAACGGCCACGCCTTTCGCGACCGTGTCTTCGCGGCGTGGGACCATATCGTCAACGAGCATCAGGGACTCAACCACGTTGTGGCCGTGGTGACCCACGGTGGTGCACTCGCCTGGATCGCCGCGCGTCTCCAGAACCTGCCGGACGACACTTGGCCGGAGGATTTCTTCCACAACCTCTCGATCAGCGAGATCGACATCGCGCGCGATGGCAGCACCGAAGTGGTCGCCTGGAACCAGACTCGGCACCTCGAAGAGGCCGGCGTGACCGTGACCTGATTCGGCAGGGCGTGGGGTATGCTTGAGCCGCCGGGTCAGCCCCGTATCGCGCACGACCACGTCTTCGACGGGACATCCAGCGCATGAAACTCCGGATTCTCGCCGTTTCCGATGACGTTGACCAGCGCATCTACAACTCCTCGGTCAGGGATCGCATGGGCGATGTCGACATGGTGATCGGCTGCGGCGACCTCCCGGCGAGCTACCTCGAGTTTCTCTCCGATGCGCTGCTTCGACCTGTCTACTATGTGCTTGGCAACCACGCCGAGGAGCTGACCCGCGCCGGCGAGCGCGGCACGCCGAAGCACCCTGAGGGGTGCATCGATCTCGGTGGCAAGGTCGTGCGTGATCCCGGCAGCGGGCTGATTCTCGCCGGGCTGCCCGGATCCGTCCGCTACTCCCAATCGGATCCCGTCCAGTACACGGAGTGGGAGATGCGCTGGATGATCCTGAAGATGGCCCCGCTCCTGTTCTACAATCGGATGCGGTACGGGCGAGCGGTGGACATCCTCGTCACCCACTCGCCGCCACGCCACGTCGGCGACCGCGAGGACCCCGCCCACCAAGGGTTCATCGCCATGCGCCGCTTCCTGCGCCGGTTTCGTCCTGCCTATCAACTGCACGGCCACGTGCACCTCTATGACCGTTCCAAGCCCAACGTCGTTCGCTTCATGGACACCGACGTGATCAACGTTTTTCCCTACCAGCGCCTCGAGCTTGTGTTCGAGCATCTTCGATCATCGGAATCGACCTCCACAGCAGCATCCACGTCCGATCGGTCTGCACCAGAGGTGGAACAGTCGCCATGATGGAGGACCAGGTCCGTCAGGACTTCGAACGGGCCCGCCACAAGGCCTTTCTCAACGATCTCAAGTCGACACTCATCGGGCGCACCAATGATCTGGTGCCGTTCAAGGAGATCCGCAGCCGGCTCAGCCCCGAATCCGAGAGCTACCGTGGCATGCAAACAGTCCCGGTCGCCCAGATCGTCGGCAGCATGGACCGCTTCCGCGACTTCGACCGAACGTTCCTGCCACGCAAGAAGGCCACGCAGGGCCGGTGGACGCGCATCGACCGTGCCTACTACGAGGACATCCGCCTGCCGCCGATCCAGCTCTACAAGGTGGGCGACATCTACTTCGTCAAGGATGGCAACCATCGGGTTTCGGTCGCTCGGGAGCGTGGCGTGGAGTTCATCGACGCCGAGGTGATCGAGGGGCATGTTCGTGTGCCGCTGGACTCCGCTATGTCCCCGCAGGAGCTGCTGTTGCAGACGGAGTACGCCGAATTCCTGCGTCGCACCGATCTCGACCTGCTGGAACCAGAGCATGACATCCGTCCCACCGCACTTGGCCGGTACGACGAGATTTGGGGACACATCCAAGCGCACCGCGCCTGGCTCTCGTCCATCTGGCATCGTGAGGCTACGGTCCACGAGGCCGTCAAGGACTGGTACGGGTACATCTACATGCCGATCGTGCGCGTGGCACGTGACCGCGGCGTGCTCGACGCCTTCCCGCGGCTGACCGAGGCGGATATCTACCTCTGGGTGATGAAGCACCGCGGCGCGCTCGGTGAGGAGGCCGGCCACGACATCGGGCCGGTCGAATCAGCGGAGGACTACGCGACGATCATGACCGGCGACCGCGGAGTCGGCGATCGCATCAGCGCTGCGCTCGGTCGCACCAGCCGCACGCCCGACGCCGAGCGCGAGCGGGAACGCCGCCGTCGTCGTCTCCGCCGCTGGCCCCGCCCCCGCGGCGGCCGATAATCAGCGGTATCTCCGGATACTGAAGGTCCACACCCTCCGACCCATCATCCTATCATCCTGAGCGAAGCGAAGGATCGCCCGCCCTGCCAAGTGGCAGGGCGGGCACCGCGTTCTCACCTTAGAGCCTATTTCCACTACATGAGCAAAAGACCGACACTACACGCCGGGGGATCCCTCGACACGGCATCGGTGCTCACGCACCGCGCCGGCTCGGATGACATCCTTGGCGATATCACCAGCCCAGCCAGCGCACGACCTCCTCGGCCACCTCGCGTGGCGATCGACACCACAGTTCGATCGCCACGTCGCTGACATCGCTCTCATCCATGATGCGGATCAGCTCGGCGGCCCGGGCCGGTTCCCATGGATCGGGGTAAGCGCCTTGGCGCTGAGCGATGCGCTCCCGGATACGCTCAATGCCGGCCGTCAGCCGGATGATCACCACTTCGGCACTGGGGATCGCCTCGCAATATCGCTCGCGCTGGTCACGCGTCTCGACGACATCGGCGATCACGAAGCGCGTGACGCCCAATGCGCAAATGTTGCGCGCGATGTCGGCCAGGTTGCGACAGCCCAGCTCGACGTTGAACGGGTCTCCTGACGGTCGCGGAAAGGAGCATCGCAGCCAGTCCATGTCGATCGCAGTGTGCGGCACGTCACGCTCCACC
>DASYWL010000177.1:0-3005 GCA_035936055.1 Thermomicrobiales bacterium | reverse complement strand
GCGATCGGGCATGCGATCGACTTCGGAACCTGGCGCTCGCTCGTTCGCCAGCAGGGATTCCGGCCCGACGAGGCCGTCGACCTGATGGTGCGCCTGGTCAGGGCCGCAAGCGCTGGTTGAGCGAAGCCGTGTACTCATGTGGAAACTGTCACGTGCCGGCCGCCGGGTAGAGGACGACCTGCGAAGCGGTGGCCGGCCGTTCTCTCGGTGGCCGCCTGACGACGGCCGGGCCGACGACTCGCTGCGGGAGGTCGGCCCCTACGGTCTGTGACAATTCAGCGGAATCTCGAACAGCCCATCACCTCGAGCCGAGTCGGCACGGGCTGAACGCATCACCCCGACCAGACACGGGTGAAAAGGCCTGGATAGTTGCGGACGAGCCCGTCCTCGTCGACGTCGAGGTCGCGCTGGAAGCCACTCGTCGCCGACTCGTACCGCACGGTGCCGGCGTCGACCCGCGTGTATCGCTGCTCCCATGCCTCGATCCGCAGGGTCTCGACATTGACGTAGACGGCGTGGACCATCTCGCTCTGGCCCTCCCGTAGGTCCAGTCGCCGGATCGGCAGGGTGTTGGTGAAGGGTGTCGAGGAGATGTCGATGTCGATGCAACCATCGAGCTGGGGTAGCGGGGAGCCATCGCTGTTGGTCCAATTGCCCTTGCCGTCGCTGCGCAGCTCGATCACGGTCGGCGAGCCGTGCGCGATCTCGGTGGTGATCGCCACGCCCCGCACCACCCAGTGCTCGTCGAGGACGACCTGGTACCGGACGCGCAGCGGGGTCGGACCCGGCTTCACGATCGCGAAGCTGTCGGCCACGATCACACCCTGCCGGTCGCTGAGGGTCAGGTGCTCCTGCCCGATGCCGCCCTCCGCCTGCCAGATCACCTCGCGCTGCATGCCCGCCTCCCTGATGGACCCGTATCGATGCCTGCGCCCGACGGTACCACACGCGCCCCCCAGCCCCCGATCAGCCGCACCAGCCATCGTGTAGACCCGGATTCTGAGATCCGGTTTCCTCCACGATGGGAACCGGTCGCGCTTGTGAGGTTCAACGAAATCCGTGTCATCCTGAGCGCAGCGAAGAATCTCCCGCCATGCCGTTTGGCATGGCGGTCCGATCTCGTTCTCCAGCAGAAATCAACGATCACCTGTCATGACTGAACGACGAGAACGGGACCGACCGGCGCAGCAGCGCCAGTCGGGGGACCCTTCGACTCCGGCCTTCGGCCTGCGCTCAGGATGACATCGCCTACGCTCGTCTCCCCTATTGATCGTCGGTACCAACAGGAAAACCCCGCACCCAAGGTGCGGGGCTGGAGAAAGGAGGGAGGGGATCGACCGGACGGAGCCCCGCGGAGGGGGAAGGGAGCGGGGCTCCATGCCAATCACTGACTCAGGCGGCGGGGCGGCGATTCCAGCCTTGGCCGATCACAATGCCCTGGTACGGCTCCGGCTGGATCGCCGTCACCTCGTCAGCGGCGGCGCGGGGGCGGCTGATCCGCCACGCCAGCGCCAGACCGGTCAGCGCCACCGTCGAGCCGACGACGCCATCGAGGATGTAGTGGTTCGCCGTCACGATCGTCGCCAGCCACATCACCAGCGGCATCACGTACCCGAAGGCGCGGAACCAGAGCGTCGAGGCGTGCCGGACGATCGCGATGCCCATCAGCAGGTTCCAGCCGACGTGCAGGCTCGGCATCGCCGCGTACTGGTTGGTGAAGGAGGGTGGCTGCAGCACCCGGTAGGCCTCGCTGTGGGTGGTAACGGTGTCGACGAAGCCCTGGTCGACGAGGAAGCGCGGCGGGGCCATCGGCAGCAGCACGAAGAAGACGATCCCGATCGCGCCCGAGAGCAGCAGTGCCGAGCGGTAGACCGCGAACCGGTCGCGATGCTTCCAGACCATCCAGGCCATCGTACCCGCGATCACCGGCCAGTGGCCGAAGATGTAGATCCGGTTCGCCAAATCGACCAGCCACTGGTCACCGGTGATCCAGCCCTGCATCGACGGCTCGTGGAAGAGCCCGAGCGACTGCTCCAGCGCGATGAGTGTCTCGGCGTTGGCGAAGGCGACGGCGACCTGCGTCTCCATCAGGCCGCGCACGAAGAAGTAGAGCAGCGCGCCGAGCACGATCGTCAGCACCTCGCGGGCGACCCGCAGGCGACCGGCGCCTCTGCTCGTGCCAGCGACGTGCGATCGTGGCTGCTCGATCGGAACAGGCTGGGACCCTGGGGGGATGACGTGCGGAACGCGGGAGGCAAGAGCCACGGTGGTCTCCTTCTCGAAAACGGTCACGCGCCTCGGCGAGGTCGGGTGCATCGCCGGGGCGATGTCATGTGTCCATCATGCCTGTGCGGCGGCGCCTGCACATCGGCGATATTGCGTATTCCTCGCGCTGCACGAATTCCCGGGTTGGTACGTAACCTGACGTAGACGCGCGCCGGAACCGTCGATCTCGGCATCGAAGGCAGCGCTTGCCATGCACAACGCCGAAGAGCGCTGAACGTGATATCCGCTGGGAACGCCTACATCTACCCCGACGATCACAGCATCGATGGTGCACCTCGAGATTGGTTTTCGAGAGCAGGGAATCGGGAGAGTTTGGGGTCGGGACCACCGCCCACCTGATGGAGGGCTATCCCCCAGAACGGGATGCCCGGTCCAAGCCACCAGTGCAACTCGGCAACCACGCGCTTGGCCCAGTTCGTCGAGGACGATGTACGGTGCTGGCCGCGGAGATCCACCCGTCGCTACCCCAAAGCACAAGCACGGTGTTCAGGGTCAGGCAGCGCTCCTGCACGGATGCTCGTAATGCGTGCTATGGTGTTCATCATGGATCAGTCACACACCACGAAGCTGCGCATCGCCGAACTTGCCGCGCAGTTGAACCTCAACCCCAAGACCATCCGTTACTATGAGCAGATCGGTCTGGTGCCTGCTCCTGCGCGCACTCCGGCGGGGTACCGCCTCTACGGCCTCGCCGAGCAGGATCGCCTGCGCTTCATCGT
>DASYWL010000176.1:0-6218 GCA_035936055.1 Thermomicrobiales bacterium | reverse complement strand
AAGGGGTCGGTGGTGATGCGGCGGCGCTGGATGCGAGACGTGTTCGTGATAAATGTCTGCCGGGAGACGGTGCGCCACCGGAGCAGCAGATTGGAGCCGTCCACCTCCCAGCCGCCGTCCCGCCAGCGGGCCCAGCCAAGCCCGGCGAAGACCGGCGCGACCACCAGCAGGAGCAGCACCTGGCGCCAGGCGACGACATCGATCCAGGTGTCCAGCCAGAAGCCGAGCGCGGCCGCCGCGGCACCGACGAAGACCACCCACCCAACCGTCGCCGAGAAGATGTAGCGGCGCAGCGAGCGGATTGGCAGCCGGGCCGCCATCGGCACGGTCGGATCAGTCGCGAACTCCGGTGCAGCGCGGCGGAGCAGAGGCTCCACCTCGTGCAGCGGCAGGTAGGGGAAGAGCACGCCCGAGTCACCGCTGGCGCCTTCCACCTCGCCTCCGGCGCTCTCGAAGCGAAGGTCGGCGTGGTGGAACGGTTGCCGGAGCAGTTGCTCGCCGACGATGACGGCCTGAATGCGCTGGATGGGGATCGTGCGACGACGGCGGTCGAGCAGCCCGTGCTGCACAATGAGTTGGTCGCCGTTGCGGTGCAGCTCGAACCCGCCGAAGGTGAGCGCGGTCGATGCGATGGCCATTACCCATGCGACCACAGCGATGACCACGAGCAGGGCGGTCGCGACGCTGACGCTGCGCAGTGCCTCCGCTTCCTGCCACGGAATGCGGTTCCACCACGTCTGCGGCATGATGTCGGTGCCGAACTGGAGGATCGCGCCGATCACCGCCGCCATCGGGCCGATGCGACCGGAGGTCGCCCCCAGCGCGAACAGCTCGGGTGTCGAAAGTCTGCGGAGCAGCTCGCCGCCAGCACCGACATCAACCGCCTTGGGTACATTCCGGGTTTCCTCGGCGGGGGCGATCGGCGGCACCTCGGCATCGCCCTGCTGGCGGGCTTGGACGCGGGCCGTCGCGAGTGCCTCTCGCAGGCGTGGCGCGGCGGACCGATCGATGCCCTTGATCTCGATGTCAGCGGTGCCGCCCGCTGCCGTTTCCACCTTCACCCTGACGATGCCGACGAGGCGCTCCAGCGGGGCCTCATCAAGGTTGATCGCCTGGATGCGGCCATAGGGGACGACACGCTCCTGCTTCTGGACGACGCCGGAGCGCACCAGCAGCTCATGGTCGGCGAGGGCATAGCGAAAGTTCCACCAGTCAACGAGGCTGAGCAGGGCCGCGAAGACGGTGACGATCAATGCGATGCCGATGTAGATCAGGTTGGAGCGCCCCTCGCCCATGTTGCGGGTGAGCAGGATCAGGGCGGCGGGCACCACCAGGCCGCGCAGCTGACGCAGTGTGCCGACCACGATGAAGCGGGATGACATGCGGTGCCAAGTGATGTCCTCGCTGGCGGTGACGGGCGTCTCCGACGCATGCTCATCACGTGCCGCTACGGACGGGTCGGTGGCGGGGTCGGTCATGAGCCTCCTCGGCGCAGGTCAGATATCGTCGCGGACGTTGGCGAGAGTGGCGATCCGGTCGCGGACGTCGGCGGCGACCTCGCTCGACAGCGCCGGGATGAAGGCCGGGCCAGCGGCTGTGTAGAGCACGACCGTGGCGAGCCCGAAGCGGCGGTCGAGGGGTCCTCGGCGCGTATCGACGTGCTGGATCCGTCCCATCGGCACGAGCTGCCGTGTGCGCACCAGCCAGCCGTGCTGCAGGTCCGCCTCGTCAGCGCGAATCTCGTAACGCCAGTAGCGGTAGCGCAGGTTCGGGCCGAGCCAGGCGTTGAGCAGCGCCAGAGCGAGTACGATGCCGGTGACCAGCCACGCCCAGCGCGCGTCGTAGTCGACGATCACCCGCCGGATGGCGAACGCCATCAAGGTCACGAAGAACACCAGCAGCGCGCCGTTGAAGAGTGCGCCGATACGCCAGAGCGACCTAGCGCGTGGGTCGAGCTGGTGTCGCGGCTCGGGCAGGCGCTCCGGCACCTCGATCACGCGGGCGCCCGGCGGGGTGGGTTGCTCGCTCGATACGGCGGACATGCGCGTTCTCCATGCAACGGCCGGGTGGACACAGCCGCGCTGTCCCCAAGTATGATGAAGGGCGTGTGGACGGCACGGCCCTGCTGGCCGCGTCGTTCCGGCGCGAGCTGCAGGTGCCGGTGCGACGGGTTGCGTCTCTGCAGCACCAGCTTGAGGATAGTATGACCGACTACGAGCCCCGAGACATGGAGCAGGCACCACCGTCACCGGCGGAGATCCCGCCAACGGACGATACCCCAGCTCCCCGGCGCATGCTGCTGATCCAAGCGCATCCGGACGACGCCGAGTTCATGTGCGCCGGTACGGTTGCCGAATGGGTGCAGGACGGCGCGGAGGTGCACTACTGCTCGATCACCAGCGGCGACAAGGGGACCTCCGATCTGGGCGTCTCCAGCAGCGAGTTGGCAACGTTGCGCGAGTGCGAGCAGCGCGCCGCCTGTGAGGTCCTTGGCGTGACAAGCGTCATCTTCCTCGGCTACCAGGACGCCACCCTCGTGCCAGACCTCGCGCTGCGCCGGGAACTGACTCGCGTGATCCGCCGCGTCAAGCCCGACGTGCTGATGTGCCAGGACCCGACCATGCGCTACTCCGGCCAGCGCTACATCAACCATCCGGACCACATCGCAGCGGGCGAGGCATCGCTGGCGGCGGTCTTCCCCTCGGCGCGCGATCACAAGACCTTTCCCGAGCTGCTGGACGAAGGGTTGGAGGCGCACATCACACCCGAGGTGTACATTTATGGGGCGAACCAGGCGGACGTGTGGGTCGATATCTCGTCATCCATCGATACCAAAATCGCGGCGCTCAAGGCGCACGAGAGCCAGGTCGGCGACCGCGCGGACGAACTGGACGAGATGATCCGCGAGTGGGGCCGGGAGACCGCCAGGCTGCATCCCCACAAGCCTGAGGACTTCGGCGAGTACGCCGAGAGCTTCAAGTACATGAAGCTCGGCTAGCGCACAGGAGGACCATTGTGATTCCTGCAACCGTAGGTGCCTTCATTCTCGATCGGGTCAAGCAGGAGATTTTCTCGACGCCGGAGGAGGCCGAGCAGGCCGTCGAGGCGATCGAGGAGTCGATCATCGCCAACGACGACCACATCGGCACGGTCTACACCGACGCCGACGGCAACGAGATTGGGCAGGCGGTGCGAATGCTCAACGTCGCCATCTACGTCGTCTCGAATGAGCGGGGAGACCCCGAGAAGGACCTGCTCGCGGCGATGCGCGACCCCGAGAGCGAGGTCATCTTCCACACGGACGGGGGCCGAGTCTCGCGGGTGATCTACATCCCGCCTGCCAAGCCGGACTACAAGCAGACGGGACCGGTCATCAAGGGCTTCCGCGCCGACGACATCTAGATCTAGCAGCATGACGTGGCGACGGCCCGGTGTCATGACGCTCCCGAGGCGGATGTGGCCGGGCTCCGGACGCGCTGCGTTGCGTGCTGGATACCGCCGATCAGCGGTATCCAGCAGTCCCGATTGGCCGCCCGCACGAGCATGTGTATCTGTCAGCCCCACGCCGCAGGCGCGGGGCTTGTCATACGATGTGCAGGGCTGTCGCAGATATGAGACGACGTGCCGCGTTTCGAGGCACAGGGCTTGCTGGCACGGCATGACCAGTGGCTGATGGAAAGTTGTGGACAAAATGCCGGCGGAGTCCGACGATGTAACGGTTATCACGCTACGATCAGGTTCACCGAGAGGGGCGCGACATGATGGGAGGACCGTCGTCCGAACCAATGTCAACCTCGCATACGGGCGCACCACCGCCGCCAGAGTACCAAGCTGCCGCACGGCACACCGTACGTGATCCGCTCACCCGCATCGTCGGCCGCGACGGGCTGATCGCCAGCCTCGAAGCACTGCTCGATCGCGGTGATACCCGGCTGGTGACCCTGACCGGCCCTGGCGGGATCGGCAAGACACGCCTCTCCCTTGAGGTAGCATCGCGAGTGCAGCGCGACTTCGCGCACGGCGCCTGCTTTGTCTCCCTAGACTCGGTCCGAGACCCCGAGGCAGTGCCGGCGGCGGTTGCCGAGGCGCTCGGCCTCCGCGAGCGCGGCGGTCAGCCGCTCCCCGAGGCGATCACGACTACGCTGCGCGCGCAGCATCTGCTGCTGGTGCTCGACAACTTCGAGCAGGTGACCCCTGCGTCGCTGTGGGTGGCCGAGCTGCTCACCGCCTGTCCCCGGGTCAAGGCGCTGGTCACCTCCCGCGCGCGCTTGCGCATTCAGGGCGAGCGGCACATGTCGGTGCCGCCGTTGCCCGTGGCCAATGGCGATCTCCGGCGGTTGGACGACGTGCTGGAGCATTCCCCGGCCATGGCACTCTTCGTCGAGCGGGCTCGCGCCCTCCGGCCGGACTTTGCCCTCACCGACGCGAACGCCGTGGCCATCCGGGACATCTGCCAGCAGCTTGACGGATTGCCACTGGCGATCGAGCTGGCGGCCGCCAAGGTCACCGTGCTGTCGCCCTACGCGATCCTGGCGCGACTGTCCGACCGGCTGGCCCTGCTGACCGGCAACCTGCGCGATGCGCCGCCCCGGCTGCAGACCATGCGCAACGCCATTGCCTGGAGCTACGACCTGCTCCAGCCGGAGGAGAAGCAGCTCTTTCGGCGGCTTTCCATCTTCGCCGGGACCTTTTCGCTTGCCGATGCCGTGGCGGTCGGGTTGGAGCCCGAGGTGGCGCGCGGGGAACCCCGCGGCGGCATGCCTGATCTTGCGGAGCTTCAGGAGGTTGCCTCGCTGCTCGATCAGAGCCTGATCCAGTACGTGTCCTCGGACCATGGCGAGTCACGCTTCCGCATGCTCACGATGATCCGGGAGTTCGGACTGGAGCAGCTCAAGGCGAGCAGCGAGGCCGATCGGATCGCGCGACGGCATGCGCGGCACGTGCTGGCGCTCGTCGAGCGATCCGGCTCGGAGCTGACCGGTCCAGACCAGGTGCGGTGGCTGAATCACCTCGCGTCCATCCATGATGATATCCGTGCCGCCGTCGCGTGGCTCCAGCAGCAGGGTGAGCACGAGCTGCAGCTGCGGCTGGCGGTCGCGCTCTGGCCATACGCCTACATCCGTGGCTACCTCACAGAGATGCGGAAGTGGCTCGATGCCGCAATCGAGACGAACCCGGAGCCGATGGCCATGCGGGCCGAGGCGCTCAACGCCTCGGGTGTGCTTGCCAGTGTGCAGGGGGATATCCTCACCGCGGTCGCGCGTCACAACGCTGCCCTTGAGTTGAGCGAGATGCTGGGTGACCAGCGTGGCCTCGCGATGGCCCTCAACGGGCTTGGCAATGCGGCAGAGGTCGAGGGAGATCACGCCCTCGCGTTCGAGCGATACGGCGAGGCGCGAGACCGCTTTCGTGAGATCGGCGACCGGCGTAGCGTCGGCGTGATGCTGATCAATCTTGGAAACCTGTACTGGATGGACGGGGACCTGGATAAAGCGATTGCCTACCAGCAGGAGGCAGGGGACCTGTTCCGGGAGGTCGGTAGTCAGCGAGGCGTCGCCTGGTCGGCCACCAACCTCGGCTCGATTGCCTTCGAACAGGGCGATCTGACTGGCGCTACCAAGCGACTCCTCGAGGCAATCGGGCTTTATCGGGAGCTGGGCGACCAGTCCGGCATCATCGAAACGCTCGAGCGCTTCGCCGACATTGCAGGAGCCAGGGGCCAGCGCGAGCGGCAGGCCACACTGCTGGACGCCGCCGCCGGGATACGCCAAGCCATCAATATCCCCGTACAGGCCATCAACCGCGAGCGCTACGACGCGACGATCGCCGACCTGCGCGAACACCTCGGGGAGACCTACGATTCCATCTGGAAGGCGGGACAGAAGCTGAGCATCGACGAGGTACTGGCGATCGTCAGTGCATCCGAGTCTTTCGAGCAGCCGGTGGCAACACTACCGAGAGACGCCGCAGCTGAGGCGCACGGGCTCACCCAGCGGGAGTTGGAGGTGCTGCGGTTGATGGCGGATGGCATGACCAACCAGGAGATCGCCGATACGCTCTACCTCAGCCCGCGCACGGTGACCAGTCATGCCAGCAACATCCTCGGCAAGCTCGGCACGAACACTCGCACCGCCGCCGTCGCCTACGCCATCCGCAACGATCTCGCGTGACGAAGACGTCTGCGGCAGTGTCCCTCGGTGGGCGACGCGATAGACGCC
>DASYWL010000175.1:0-3399 GCA_035936055.1 Thermomicrobiales bacterium | reverse complement strand
GAGTCACCTACACCTTCCACCTGAACCCGAACGCGCGCTGGCACGACGGCGAGCCCCTCACGGCCGAGGATGTCGTCTTCTCCTTCGACGCGATCCTCGACGAAACCAGTCTCAGCTGGAGCTATTGGGCTGTCGACCTCGCACTGGAGAGCTACCGCGCGATCGACGACCACACGGTTGAGCTGGTTGCCCGCGACCGTCTCGCCGTCTTCGTCGAGAACACCGCCCGGCTCGTCCCCATCGTCGTGAAGCACGTCTGGGAGGGGATCGCGCCTGGCGACTGGGGCACGGACCCCGGCGCGATCGGCACCGACCCGGACCGCGTAATCGGTTCCGGCCCCTTCCGGTTCGTCGAGTGGATCGCAGGCGATCACGTCACCCTTGTCGGCAACGACGACTATTTGGAACCCAAATGGTATCCCCGTCATCGACGAGTTCATCTACCGGGTGCTGCCCGAGGCGTCAACCGCCACCGCGGCGCTCACCACCGGCGAGGTCGACTTCACCACCGTGCCGTCCGGTGAGGCCGAGCCCCTCCGCGACGATCCAGGCATCGAAATCCACGCCTTCGACACCGCCGACTTCAACCTCTTCGGCGTGAACCAGGATTCGGAGCGCACCGAGCTCTTTACAGACGTGCGCGTGCGCCAGGCGCTGATGTCCGCGCTCGACCGCGACCTGATCGCCGAGGAGATCTGCCTCGGGTTCGCAACGAGGGCGGATGGCACCCAGCCACCGCTCTCGATCGCCTACGCGCCCGACAGCGTCGCCACTATCTACGACTACGATCCCGATCGAGCGTGTCACCTTCTCGACGAAGCCGGCTGGGTTGAGGGCGAAGACGGCATCCGCGAGAAGGATGGCGTACCGTTCAGGTTCGAGTGCTTGTACGGGGCGGGGATCGCCATTTACGAGCAACAACTGCCGTACATGCAGCAGGCATGGCGTGAGGTCGGCCTGGAGATGCAACCAGTGTCCGTACCCCTGCAGACCCTGGCGACACCGGCGACTACGAAATGCGTGTCTATGGCTTCACATGGAGCGTCGATGGAGAGCAGGGCGGCATGGTTCGCTGCGATGCAGTGCCGCCCGCCGGCTTCAATGCGATGAAGTACTGCAACGAGCGATACGATGACTCGATGCGCTGCAGAAGCGGGAACTCGACGTCGAACAGCGAATCGACCTGCTCATCGAGCAGTCGAACATCGTCAACGACGATGTCGCAGCCGGCATTCTGCTCTTCCGGCAGGCGGTGGTCGGCTCTCGCCGCACGCTGCACAACTTCCTACCGAACGGCTACAGCTTCCTCTGGAGCATGCCGTGGTGGTGGACAGAGGTGCAGCAGTAGCGCAGCCCGATGCGGAACAGAGGGAGATGCAGGCGCCAAAGCATCGACGAACACCAGAAGAAACCCGTGAGCGCCGAAGGCCGGAGCCTCGAAGCTGCAACATCCTGCAAGCCTCCATTTCGCGTATGCTTCGGCTCGGCTTCGCTGCGGGAGCTCGACGTCATCCTCGTGGGACGGATGCCGCTGGGGGGGCGCGCACTCCACGGCAAACGACGAGACCATCCGTCAGCATTCTCGGGAATCTGGGGCATCGGTGTGCCCATCAGGGATGAACTTCATGGGCACGAACGCGCCTGAACTTCGATACCCATCTTTGCCGGTTGTGGTCACGACGGTCATCGACGCTCTCGCGGCCCATCCCGCGGTGACCGCGATCACGCTCGGTGGGTCGCGGGCGACGGCACGCGATGATCAGGCGTCCGATCAGGATATCGAGGTCTTCGTCGACGGCGAGGTTCCTTCCGCTCTGCGCCGGGAACTCGCGCTGCGGTTCGATCCGGACCCGGAGATCGACAATTCCCAGTTCGGCCCAACCGACGAGTGGTCGGACCGCGCCAGCGGAGTCGCGATCGACATCGCCTACTTCGAGCGCGACTGGTTCGAGGGCACGATCCGCGACGTCATCGAGCGCCACCATCCCGAGCTCGGCTACACCACCGCGTTCTGGCACACTCTGCGACACGCCCGGCCGATGTTCGATCGCGCCGGCTGGTTGGCGGAGATGCAGACCCTCGCCGCAACTCCGTACCCCGAAGCGCTGCGGCGCAACGTCGTCGCGTGGAATCATCCCGTGCTGCGTGACGTGCGGTCGTCCTGGCGGCACCAGATCGAGCTCGCGGTCATGCGGGACGATCCCGTCAGCGTCAACCACCGCGTGGCGGCGCTGCTTGCGAGTGTGTTCGACATCGTCTTCGCGCTCACCCGCACCCTCCACCCCGGCGAGAAGCGCCTGCTGACTCATGTCGCACGCCTTGGCGATGCGGTGCCACCGGGGTTCGACGCTCAGGTGCGTGCACTGCTTTGTGCAGCGGGTAACCCCGAAGGAAACGATATGCTGGCCGCCGTCGATGCCGTCTGCAACACGGTCGACGCGATGATCGAGCAGCACGGTCTTCGGGTCGCAGCCACTCGGGTGGGTTGACGCGACCATCCCTCTCGCCCGAACCGAGGGCATCGGCTACCATCTGGGGACCAAAGCAATCCGGTCACCCGTGAAGGAGCCACCGATGCCGTCCCCCAACCGCAAGGTCATCATCTCCTGCGCCATCACTGGCGGAATCCACGTTCCGTCCCAGACCCCTCACCTGCCGATCACGCCCGACCAGATCGCCGACTCCGCTGTCGGGGCTGCCGAGGCTGGCGCGGCGATCCTGCACCTCCACGCACGCGATCCGCAAACCGGCAAGCCGACGCCCGATCCGGACGTCTGGGAACAGTTCCTGCCGAAAATCCACGGCCGCACCGACGCGGTGATCAACATGACGACCGGCGGCGGGTTGACGATGTCCGTCGAGGAGCGGATCCGCGGTCCGCTGCGCTTCAAGCCGGAGATGTGCTCGCTCAACATGGGCTCGATCAACTTCGGGCTCTATCCAATGAAGAACCGCATCAGGGAGTACAAGCACGACTGGGAGGAGCCGTATCTGGAGGGCACGCGCGGTGGCATCTTCCGCAACACCTTCCTCGATATCGAAACCTTCCTCACGGAGCTCGGCAAGGCGCACGGCACCCGCTTCGAATACGAGTGCTACGACATCGGGCATGTCTACAACCTGGCACACTTCCTCGACCGCGGCATGATCAAGCCTCCCATCTTCGTGCAGTCGATCTTCGGAATCCTTGGCGGCATCGGCACCGATCCGGAGGATCTGCTGCACATGCGGCGGACGCTCGACCGCCTCATCGGGCGAGACAACTACGTCTGGTCGATCCTCGGTGCCGGTCGGCACCAGACGAACCTGGTGACGATGGGCGCGATCATGGGCGGCAACACCCGCGTGGGACTCGAGGACAACATCTACCTGGAGAAGGGGAAGCTGGCTGAGACGAAC
>DASYWL010000174.1:0-4735 GCA_035936055.1 Thermomicrobiales bacterium | reverse complement strand
GCTTCCACCGGTTCATGGGTCTACAGGCATCAATCGTCTCTTCCTCAGTTCGTGGCCTGAACCACAAGCGCCGCCCACAAGAGGCGGCGCTACAGGATACGGACGATCAGTTGGCTCCGAAGCTGGCAATCAGGTTTCCTGGGTGCGGTTCTGTGTCGTGGTCGGGGCCGACTCCTTCCCCTTCTGGCGCACGACCTCCTCCGCCTCCAGTCCGGTCAGCTGGTTCACGATTCGCAGGACGTAGAAGATCGTGATGAAGAGAACGACGAAGACCGGAATCGTAATCACCGGGAAGCTCAACGCGGTCATCCGCCCCAGCTCGCTGTTGAATGCCTCCGTGCCCGGGTCGCTGGTGACCACCACCTTCGCAAGACCGTAGTTGAGCGCCGCCGAGAGCAGGAACGCGCTCGCCAGCATGTACGTCGCGCGCGCGGTGCGCTGCTCGTACTCGTCGTAGGTGCCCCGCTCGCGCAGGGCGGCTTCCACCTTCTCGCGGTCCAGCATCTGGCTGAGAAAGACACGTGCCAGCGGCTTGCCCATCCATGCCGAGAACAGGATCGCCAGCGCGAGGATCAGCGGGATCGACGCCTCCTTGATCGCGATCAAATCCGGCGGAAGCTCCAACAGCGCGATGCCACCGGTCAGCAACACGCTGACAACACCGACGATCGGGGTCCAGCTGACCTTCCGCTGCTTCCAGATCTCGTAGATGGCGTAGCCGATCGGGAACGCCAGCGCGAGGACCAGCCCGCGGGCGGGGCCCAGCTCATCCTCGCCGCTGAAGCGCATCAGGATGACGACCGGGATGATGAGGGTGATCAGGATGTTGAGCATGCAGCCTCTGTCCTCTGCGTCGCGTCACTTACGGCGAACGGGGCGCCAGCGTGCCTGCCGCTTCATCACCCGCTCCGTGAAACCATCATAATCATAATGGTACCGCTTGCGTCGCGGTTGCCTTGCAGCCGCAACACTCCTGGAGCCCACATGTCGCCTGAACTGCTCGAACGGTACCACGAGGCGATCGACCGCCTCGACGCGCTCATCGCCAGCACGCCGAGTCGCACCGACACCTCTCGTGAGGCGGTTCGCCGTCGTGCCGCAGAGCGCATGGGACGGCTCCGGAACTTCCTTGCCTTTCTGGGCGACCCCGCTGCCGCGATCCCGAAGATCCACATCGGCGGCACCTCCGGCAAGGGCTCCACGACCACGGCGCTCGCGGCGATCCTCTCCGCTGCCGGCTACCGCACCGGGGCCCACACCTCCCCCTATCTCCAAGTGCCCAGTGAGAAGCTGCACTTCGATGGTGACCTGATCGATGCCGAGCGGTTCGTCCGGCTGGTCGACCACCTGCTCGCCGCGCTCGCCGAGTTCCCGGATGCCGACCACATCACCTACGGTGAGGCGTGGATCGCGCTGGTGATGCTCTTCCTGGAGGATATCGGTGCCGAGGTTGGCATCATCGAGGTCGGGGCCGGCGGTCGCTTCGATCTCTCGAACATCGTCGACCCCGAACTGGCGATCATCACCTCGGTCGGCATCGACCATACCAACACCCTCGGTGATACCATCGAACAGATCGCGTGGCACAAGGCGGGCATCATCAAACCGGGCCGTCTCGCACTCAGCACCGTCGATGACCCGCGCGCCCAGCCCTTCATGCGGGAGGAAGCTGCTGCTGTCGGCGCCTGCCTTCGCGAGGTCGACATGGCCACCGCGATTCGCGATATCCAGCTCTCCGACATCGAGACGAGCTGGGTCGAGGCGGCCACCGGCCAGCGATGGACGATCGGCATGGCCGGACGCTTCCAGGCACGCAACGGGCAGGCGGCCCGGGAGGCGGCACGAATGCTGGCCCAACGGGGCTGGCGCATCGCCGATGCTGCAATCGACCGCGGGCTGCGCGCGGCACGGATCCCCGGGCGCGCGGAGAGAATGCCGGGCGAGCCACGCACCATGCTGGACGGTGCGCACAACGCACAGAAGGTCACGGCGCTCGCAGCCGACCTACCGGAGCTGTTGCCGGTGCCGGAGGGCGCCAGACGCATCATTGTGCTGGGCGCCCTCGAGGCGAAGCAGGTGCGGGAGGCCCTCGCCACTCTCCTCCCCCACGCCGACATGCTGATCGCGACCTCGCCACGGGTCTTCGGCAAGGAGGCCCGAGCCGCCGACGACCTCGCCGCCCTGGCGCGCGAGGTGGGCTTCGGCGACCGTGCTCTGCCGATCGCCGACCCCCGCGAAGCACTCGAACGGGCCAGAACGGTGAGCAAACCGGGCCGCGCCGATGCTATTCTGGTGACAGGCTCGCTCTATCTCGTCGGCAACATCCGGGATCTCTGGTACCCGGCCGATCGCATCGCCATGGCGGGCACACCGTGGCCCATCGATGGAGCACCAGGCGACATGGCGACCACACATGCAGGAGCGCGTCCATGACGGTCGATTCTGTATGGCATTCCGACCTATTCGGCCGTGACGAACTCAACGGCGATGTCCTGCTGGATTTCCTCCGTGCTACCGAGGCTGCCGACGACAGCCGCGAACCCTTCGACGCGTTCGACCAGGCACTCACTCGGCTCGTCACCATCGATCGCCTCTCCATCAGCTGTCTGGACAGGCGAACGGACCGTGCCACCGTCATTTACGAGCGAGGCATTTCGCTCAGCACGGCAGCACAGCACCACAGCGTGCCTGCCACCTTCCCGGCACTGGTGCATCAAGCCGTGCAGGAAAACCGCCCCGTGTACCACACGATTCCGGATCACGACGACGTCGATCGGCAGGACGGGCCGCGACGACAGGCAGCGCTGCGCCAAGCGTTGGCCGCGCCGGTTTTCGTCGATGCCGACACCGCCGCGGTGCTCGTACTCTCCTGCACATCGCCCGCACCCTTCTCTACAGCCGAAGCGCGCGTCGTCGAAACCTTCGCCCGCGTGCTCGGTCTCGCACTTGCCAGCCACGACATCAGCGAGACCACCGGGCACAAGGAAACGTCCCGGGAGATCTCCAGAACGATCGACCGGCTCATGCACACGTCCTCGACCACTCAGTTACTGGACGAGCTGCAACGCGTGGTCATCGCGATCACCGACGCCACCGTACTCCTGTTCCAACTCGACCACAGGAACGTGCGCTTCGTGGAGGCGCGGAACCCACAGCCGGACCTGCTGATGGGCCAATCCCTCGACGACGTCGGGGAACAGATCACATCACGGGTCGCAGAGCTGCTGGCCGGGGGCCTGTCACCCGGCTGTGCCACAACCCTGTTCACCGATCCCCGTGCAATCGGTGACGCTGGTGTGCCGGTGCGCACCATGGACGCGTGCCATGACCTACTCGCCATCAACGCTGCCGCGATCTCGGTGCTCGATGGCCACGAGACGAGCATGTGGGCGATGATCGCTGCCTGGCCGGAGACCGTCTCACCGGTGGCAGCCGCTCGCCATGCCGAGTCGATCGACCGGCTGGTACGGCCAGCGGGAGCGCTAATGCAACGGCTGGCGCGGATGGAATCGCTGGAGCAGCAGGTAGTCGAGATGGACATCACCTGCCGGCCGATGAACGCCGTCGCGCGCACTCCGCGCCTGCAGGACGCGTTCGAGGTGATCTGCCGGACGTCGCAGCTTGTGACCAATCTCGACTTCGTGGCCATCGCCGAAACGGTCAATGACCACGTTTTCTGGCACGCCGCCACCGGTGCCATGGATCCGTCGTTTCTTGGCACGCGGGTGCCGGTGCCGCCGCGCATCCTGCGCGATTTCCTGCAGCACAGCTTCGAGGTCCTGCTTGAGGATGTCCACAAGGAGCCCGACATGACGCCGGAGATCATGCCGCTCCACACCCGGGAGCGTCTGCGCTCCACCGTGATCCTGCCGGTACACGTGAACGCACGGCCGCGCGGAGCGATGGTTGCCTCGCAGCGGCACCTTCACACCTTCAGCCCTGCGGAGCTCTCGCTGCTCCATCACCTTGCCGGCGCCGTTGCCACGGCGATCGCCGCCAACGATGCCCGGTTGGCCGAGGGCGAGAACGAATGATGCCCGTCGCCCCATTCGGGGTCGCGGGCATCCTGACGGCATGTGCATCGATGCAAAGAAGTGACTAGTCGTGCTCGACCCAGGTTCGCTGGTAGAGGATGATACCGACGATCGTGGCGATCACGCCGAGGACCATCATCCACACACCAAGATTCAGCTCGAAATCGCCTGGGGTCCAGTAGGACCCCCCCATGCCATACACCACCAGACCAGTGCTGGCCACGACCGCGCCGAGGGCCGTGATGATCCGACTGATCTCCTGCATCTCCCGCTCCGTCCTGTCCTGTCGGCATGCCTGGGTTCACCGACACCCATCGTTGTGTCGGACACTCACTTCGATGCACAGACTACGCTATCGTGATGCCATGCATCCACGGTTGATGCAAGCCTACTGGATTCCCGAACAGGCGTCGAGAGGCAGACCGAATCCCATGGCGGGCACTCGGCGTCCACCCGGGTGGACTTGTCTCGATGCAGCAGAAAGGTCGCAGCCATGACGCGCTACTGTCCCCTCGGCGATGGTGCTTTCGACGACTGGGTCGCGTCCTGCCCGGAGTGCGGCAGCAGGCTCGTCGACACCCCACCCAACCCCGACGATCTCGAAGCCTCTGCCACCAACGCCTCACCGGTGCTACTGACGACAGCACCAAATGAGATCGAGGCCAACCTGATCGCGGGCATCCTGCGGGACGAAGGCATCC
>DASYWL010000173.1:0-2210 GCA_035936055.1 Thermomicrobiales bacterium | reverse complement strand
GAGACGCCGCCTTCGATCGCGCCTTCCAGGGAGGGCAAGAGCTCGCGCTCGACGCCGCGGTCACGGAATCCCTCGCGCTCGCCCAGATGATCTCCGTCGCGCAGATCCCCCCTCCGAGCGACAGGATCGAGTACCCGGCAGGGCTGTCGGCTCGGGAGGTCGAGGTGCTGCAGCTCGTGGCAGTCGGGATGACCAATGCGCAAGTGGCTGATCGGCTCTTCCTCAGCCGGCGCACGGTCGACGCCCATCTCCGACGCATCTACGACAAGCTCGATCTCTCCTCGAGGACCGAGGCGATTCGGTTCGCCATTGAACACGGGCTTGCGTGAGCCCGCCCTTCCCCATGCCAACCAGCACGTACACACGTGCTCCGGTCAGGTCCTGCCTGGCAACGTGTAAAGGGTGACCAGACGATGGTCCGGCTTGCCCAGCAGCGCAGCCATCGTGGCGACCTCATGGTCGCGCCCGACGAGTGGGGTGAGGGGCAGCCCCGGGCCGCCGTCACGCCAACGCAGCGACGGGAGGAGCATGTGGTGGCGGGTATGGTCGGTCTGCGCCGACGCCGACGTGGGCGCGGTTGGCCCCAACCTCGACTGATGCGTTCTGTCGTGACGGCGCGCCCCTGTGAACCCGACTGCCGCCGTTCCTGGGCAGTGACCATCCGGATACCAGGGGGCGGACCTGCACGGACGTGAGGATTGCGCTCCGCCACGAAGGACGCGGTGCCCTTCTGCCTGGTCGTCGGGGTTGGTGGCGCTGATGTAGGCATCGGCCATCCAGCCAATCTGCCCCTGATGGCTCACGTATCGGAACCCGTTCGTGACGGTGGTGCTGGTGCCGATCGTGACGCCGCTCGGCACCACGCGCAGCACCCCAAGAGTGGGGAATCCGAGATGGTGCTGATATCACGCGGCATGCCTAGAGCGTAGCGCATCGGGTGCACGGACATGTTACCGTCGCCATGGACATCTTCACAGAACGGCGTCGAAGGGCGGAACCCGGTAGGGTGTCCACCCTTCTGGATGAGGTGGATCGATCGGTGACCACCGTGGCGCTCAGGCTTACGCCAACTCGGCGGGTGGCGATTCCATGATGGGCGCATGGGGCCCGGCGACGTGATCTCGCAGGTGCGCGGCCCGGAGGAAGACGGCGATCACCGGGGAGAAGACGAGCCCGGCGGCGACGATCGCGGCGCGGACACCGAATCGGCTGCCGACCCAGCCCAGCGGCGGGCCACCGCCGATCTCGCCCATCGAGGCGATCTGCTCCTGGAAGGAGAGCACCGTCGCGCGAGTGCGGGGCTCGATGTTGCGGTTCATCCATGCCTGGCGGACTGGGTGGTAGAGGTTGCCAAGCAGGTCACGCGTCCAGAACATCGCCAGCGGGAGCGATCCCGCCAGTGCGAAGGCCACCGTGACGAGCACGCGGCCGCCCGGCCGCAGCAGAGGGAGAGCCGAGCGCTTGTGGAAGTAAGGAGTACGCCCACCGGGACGCCATGCCATCACAACGCCCCGGTGACGTTGCTGGTCACGGATGCAGGATCGATGCCAACGACAAACGGCCGGGGGAAAGGAGCACCCGGCCGCTGTCTAGTGCGCGAAATCAGGCATGAGCGTGGCCGCGCTCGGGGGGATGCCTTACGCGCGGTCAATGATCGTTGGAGTCACGCACGCCGGCGCGGGCGCGCTCTCACGCCGCGACCGTGGGCACGTGCGCCACGAAGGTTGACTTGACGCGGGATTAGCGCTCCTCCTCATCGCGCATCAGGACGAGCCCGAGCACGGCAATCCAGAGCGCCGTGGCGTAGATGTTGATGCGCGCGAGCGCGCCCATATATGGGGTTGGCTCGTTCCGGGCGACCTTCGGCACGTCCGGCGCCATCAGCACAGCGGGCAGGACGAGGGCAACGGTGGTCACATTCGTGAACGCGCGGACCCCCTTGCCTGAGAGGACAGAGGCAGAGCGCAGCGCGAGCAGCAGAAACGCGGACATGATCCCCATCACGGGGATGTGCATCGCGTTGATCGGCGAATGCGCATTCGCCGCCAGGACCGGCCGCTGCGCCATGGGGAAGACGACCCCACCGATCGCGTTCGCGAGGCCGTAGGCGACCAGCAGGCCCCCCGTCCGGCGCCCGGCCTCGCCGGGCCTTGCAGCGCGCACGCCTTGGCCAAAGACGGTCAGCAGGCCGGCATAGGGGAGACAGTTCG
>DASYWL010000172.1:0-4931 GCA_035936055.1 Thermomicrobiales bacterium | reverse complement strand
GTCTCCACCGCCTCGCGGGCGCGGTCAATGTGCGTATCGAACTCCTCACCGGGGGCGAAGGCGCGGTCGTACATGGTCGCTTCCGGGTCACCACCCTCCTCCGGGTTGTAGAACAGCAAACCGGGCAGGAACGCCGGGTTGGCGTCGTTCTGGCTGCCGGCCTCCAGCCAGAGGTCACCCTCGCCGACCGCGAGGCGCTGCTCGTAGGTCGCGGTGTCCGGTGTCGTGACGATCTCGACTTCGACGCCGATCTCGCCGAGCTGTGCCTGGAGCAGCTCTGGCACGGATCCGTGGTCCGCGGCCGAGCCGTAGCCGTTGATCAGCGTGAGCGTGAGCCGGCGGCCGTCCCGCTCGCGGACGCCGCCCTCGCCCTCCACCCAGCCGGCTTCCTCGAGGACCTGGCGGGCGGCCTCGGGGTCGTACTGCGGGGCTTCGACCAGGTCCGCGTAGTCCCCGAGGATCGCGGGCGGGATCATCGGTGCCCGCCTCCACGTTGCCCTGCCAGGCGCTGTCGATGACCTGCTAGCGGTTGATCGCCATCGAGACAGCCTCGCGCACGGCAAACTCGCTCCCGAGGTCGTACGGCTCCTCGCCGTGGATCTGGATGTACATCGCCTCGTACGCGCCGACCGGTCCGGTGATGAGCGACGCGCCGATCGCCTCCACCTGGCTGGCGGACTGCCGCGGTACATCGGTGATCATGTCGACGTCGCCGGCTTGAATGGCGAGCAGGCGAGCGGTGGGGTCCGGGTAGAACTGGAAGGTGATCTCATTGACGCCCGGCGCCTCGCCCCAGTAGTCGGGATTCGCCTCGACGGTGTAGCGGTCCCCGGCGACGTACTCGACCTCACGGAGGGGGCCGGTGCCGATGCGCGTCTCGGCCGGGTTGAGACCGACCGGCAGGATCGAGTTGTTCGGGTGGCCGATCTGCTGCATCATCCGCCGGTTAGTGAACGACGGAGTGATCTCGACGGTGTAATCATCCACGATCACCGTCGAGTTCTCGGCGACGCCGATGGAGCCGCCACCGTTGGCGGCGAGGCGGTCTATCGTGTACTTGACCGCCTCGGCGGTGAAATCGGTGCCGTCGTGGAACTTCACGCCCTGTCGCAGCGAGATGCGCCACGTGTTGGGCTCCACGAACTCCCACGACTCGGCGAGCATCGGCTCGATCTCGTAGTCCGGGGTCATGTAGACGAGCGACTCGAAGATGTTCGTGTTCAGCGGGTAGAACCCGACGTTGGCGCGCTCGTCGGTGCGGTAGCTATCCTCCTCCACGCCGATGCGCACGGAGCCGGTGCCATTCTGTGCCGCGACGCTTCACAGCAGCGAGAGGGAAATGCCCGTCGCGCCGGTGGCGAGCACGAGCGTGCGTCGATCGATCCTGCGTGACAGCGTTCCCATGCGTGGTCCTTTCGTGGCTCGGCGACCCTCGGGTGGCCGGAAGCGAAGCGCGATACTCCTCCGTTGGTGTGTTGCACTATTCTGGCATATCTCGGCCGATACGTGCAGGGGGTATCCAGCGACCATGTCCGATCCAGGACGACAGAGGTCTGGATTCCAACAGGAGACTGCCCGAACACGTGGCAACGCCAGTGCCGGGCGTGACGCATCATCTCTGGGAAAACACTCAGCCACCGGCTCTGAGCAGTCTTCAGAGCCGGTGGCTGGGATGAACGATACGAGGGATCGAGGGGCGAGAATGGACGACGCTACGCGGCCATCTGCCGGCACGACTCGGCACAGCGGCGGCAGATCCCGGCGCAGCGCTGCATCAGCTCATCGGCCTCGGCGAGGCGCTCGCAACTCTCCGCGCACCGTTCGCAGGCGTCGGCGCAGACGCCGCATGTCTGACTATGGAGGTCCGAGCCACGCAGCATGAAGTCGGCACTCGTCCCGCAAATCTGGGCACAGTCGAGCAGTTCCCGGATATGACTCGCCTCGGCGTGCTTGCCGCCCATCTCCAGGCAGTGGTTCGCCGTCTCGACGCAGACATTGTGGCAATCCGTGCAGTTGCTGATACAGTCGCGCATCTCAGTGCTGAGCTGATGTGGCATGAGACATCTCCTACCGTTGTCGGCGGCGTCAGCAGCACCCTTGGGTGCTATCGGGTGGAACCGCAAGCAACATGCCGCTACTGTCTACCGGTACCCAGTACAGAAGTTGTCTATGCCCCTTACGCTCCGTCCAGAGGAATCTATGCTCGCAGTGCCTTACGCATGACGTCGACCATCTCCCGAATGGCGGCCTCCCCGTCCTGATCCCTGACGGCTTCGGCGACCGTGGCGCGGAGGTGGTTCTCCATGCCGATGAGCGTAACCTCGCGCGCAGCCGAGGTACGCGCGTTGACTTGCTGGACCACATCGAGGCAGTACCGGTCATCGTCGATCATCTGCTGCAGTCCGCGAACCTGGCCCTCCATCTTGCGCAGGCGGACCTGGAGCACGCCCCGATCCTCGCTGTAGTGCGTCCGTCTCACGTCTATCGTTCCCTCACGCGTGCCGATTGCTCGCTCCAGTATGGAGGAACGGCACGGGCATTGCGCAAGGGAGAACGTCACTGGCTCAAGCAGCCCCGCCATGAGGGGCCGATGCGGGATGGGCTTGGACCGTACAAGGTATGGGCACGGCTCCGCGTCTCGCAACCTTTGGGAAGAGCGCGCTATGACCACCGGAATGCCCATCGTCTCCACGCTCTTGGGTGTGGTCCTGATTGCGTTCGTGCTGCGCGATATCTTTCACACGCTGTTCCACCCGAGCGGGATCGGCACCCTCAGCAGCACGGGCGCACGCTACCTCTGGCGGGTCCTCCGCCAGTTCGCCCGCCATCACCGTCAGGTCCTGCCGCTGGCCGGCCCTCTGGCGCTGGTCGCGATCATCGCGACGTGGGCACTGGTCCTCGTGCTCGGCTGGGCACTCATCTACTGGCCGCACCTCACCGAGGGGTTCCTCCTCGCCACCGGCCTGGAGCCAGACGACAACGACAGCTTTCTGGAGGCGTTCTACTTCTCCCTCGTGACGCTGGGAACGCTCGGCCATGGCAAGATCACGCCACTGACCCCGTGGCTGCGAATCGTCAGCCCGTTGCAAGCGCTGGTGGGGTTCGCCCTCTTTACCGCTTCGATCTCGTGGATTCTCTCGGTCTACCCCGTTCTCGGCCGCCGGCGCCAACTGGCCCGGGAGGTCGCCCTGCTTCGACGGGGGCGATCAGCGCCGGGGCTCCGCACCGTGGAGGATGCGCCTGCGGCGCTGGAGGGCACGCTGCTCAGCCTGGCGGAACAGGTGAACGCCATCTGCGGGGACCTCGAGCAGTTTCCCATCACCTACTACTTTCACCTGCCAGACGAACAATCGGCCCTGCCAGTGGCCCTCCCGGACCTTGTGGCACTCGCCCGGGAGGGGCAGCACCACGGATCGCCTGCAGTCCGGCTGCAAAGCACCCTGTTGCTCGAGGCCATCCATGATCTCGCGGGGCACGTGGGCGAGACCTTCGATCGACGCGGTGCGGATCTGGGCGACGCACTCGCCGCCTATGCCGTAGACCATTTTTACCTTGCACCGGAACCGGCCCAAGCGGCATCTCAGTGAAGAGCTGCATTGCCCAAGGGGCGCTCGGTGCACCATGGCGCATCGCTCACTCGCCCAGCATGTCCTTCATGATCCTGATTTCCTCCTGCTGGGTGGAGATGATCCGCTGGCACAGCTCCTCGATGTCCGGATCGGTGATCGAGGACTCCTCACAAACCAGGATCGCGCACGAATGGTGCGGGATCACGGCCCGCAGGAACAGTTAGAGCTTGCGCCCATAGACAGTCGTCGACGGTACGTGAGGCACGGGGTGCTTGATCATACGGGAAGGTGTTCAGGCGTTTCGTGCGAGGAGCGCTCCCGTGCCCGCCATCCCGCCGCCCATCAGCGAGCCCATCTCGGACCAGTTCGCCGCGCTCCTGCCATGCCACTCGGTGATCCATCCGCTCGGGTGCCGCCCTGCCCCGTGCCGGACCGCGTCACCTAGCTCGCGCAGCGGTCGGTGAACCCTGGAATAGAAACTGCATGGCAACCGCCAGCGTATCCTGCGCCGAGAATAAGGAGGACAACTATGCCAAAGCAGTGGGGCGACCTGAGCAAGGAAGAGCAGGAGAAGTTCCAGAATATGGACATCAGCGGCGAAGAGGGTGGAGATACCGGACCCTCGGGACACATTGACGACGGCGAGCAGGCCGAGAAAGGGGATACCCGTCGCGAGAATCCTAAACACAGCGGACCGACGCGCAACGGACCCGCTGGGAACGAGAAGCAGAATTCCTGATCCCCTGGTGTGGTGAAGGTGGCCAGACTCCGGAGGTTACGCATGGCATGACGATCGTGATCAATCATTCCCATGTGGCCTCCCCTGTGACGGAGACCTGATCACCTTGTCACGCTTGCGATTCTCTTGGAGCTTGCGCCAATAGGCGCGGACGGGACTGGTAACCGATCGTTGGCTGCCGATGAGGCTGTTGTGGATGATACTGCCGAGCGCGCTCGCCCTATTGGCGCAGGCTCTTAGTTGCCAACGAACGCCTGCGAGCGCCCCGTCCAGAACGCGGCGAAAAAGAGCGCCACAAAGCCGATTGTGAGGACCGCGTTGACTCACCTGTTCGGGAACATCCTGCGCATGACCAGCAGCATGGTCGAGCCCATCGGGGCCACCATGACCGTGGCCATGTAGACGTTGCTGAGGCTGAGGTAGTAGTGGTTCCACTCGGCAACGAAAACCATGGTAAGCAGGTAGATCGTCACCGGGCTGAGCGCCAGCGCGCGGGTCAGCTTCGAGTAGCCGCCCATCATTTGCTTGTCGTGCCGCATCTCCTGCGAGCTTATCGAGGGGATCCATTTCCGGCATCGGAGCGAAGTCATGGGTCAATGAGCCCGGGACCCCTCCCCGCGTCC
>DASYWL010000171.1:0-5947 GCA_035936055.1 Thermomicrobiales bacterium | reverse complement strand
CTGGGGGCCTCTGCCCCAGCGAGCCGAACCCCCTCGGTCGCTGCCGCCCGGCTGAGATCGACTCCGAGCAGGCTGGCGTCGGTCAAGTCGGCGTTGCGCAGGTTGGCGCCGGTCACGTCGGCATGGTCGAGGTTCGCCCCGTGCAGGTCGCTTCCGGCGAGGTTCGCGTTGCGCAGGGACGCGTCTGTGAGAATCGCGCGCCGCAGCGAGGCGTGAGACAGGTCGGCCTCTGACAGGTCCGCACCGGCGAGATTGGCGTAGTCGTAGTTCTTGCGCACCGGCTTCTGATTGGTCATGAGCAGCACCTCCTGGTCCGACCGCCACATCCGGCGGTGAGCATCGGGTGGGGGGCGGAACCAAGGCAGTTGCCCCGATTCGGTAGTATCCCTCGGCGGGTCGTGCAGGTTCGGTGCCATGTTCGGGGCAGGGAGCGCGGGGAGCGACGCGGGTTGGCCCAGCAGGAGGACAGATGCAGACCCTTGCCATCATTACCCTTCTGACGCTGGCCGCGCTGGCGGTCGTCCCGCTCACGATTGGCTATTACCTCTGGTTGGATCGAGCGATCCTGCCGAGGGTACTCAAGCTGCCGACGCGGATCGCCCGGACCATTCTTGCGCTCTTAATTGCCCTGCCATGGGTTGTTGCCGCGCTCACCGTCTGGCTGCTCCGAGGATGATGGATGGGGCACGGCACCACGGATGGAATGCCTGGCCCGAGGACGATCCTACACAGGGATTTCCGCCATTGGGTGGCGACCATCGCGGGCGGCGGCGACCCGGTTCGCAATCAACGCCGCCGTTGAACCGGCGCCGATGCCGTTGTCGATGTTGACCACAGTGATGCCTGGCGCGCAACTCTGGAGCATCGTCATAAGAGCGGCCTCTCCGTTACCGCCGTGCCCGTAGCCGACGCTCACCGGCAGACCAATCACCGGCACGTCGACCAGGCCAGCGACGACGGACGGCAACGCGCCGTCCATGCCGGCGGCGACCACGATGCAGTCGGCATCGCGCTCGGCGATGTCCCGCAGTGGCCGTACCAGGCGGTGCAGCCCCGCGACACCGACGTCGGTCGCCCGGAAAACCTCGACACCCATCTCCTGCGCCATGACGGCAGCCTCCTCGGCCACCGCGCGATCGGAGCTGCCCGCCGCGATCACGGCAATGCGCCCGCCGGTCACGGGAACTTGGCTGCAGGAGCGCCGAATAATCGCCACTGCCGCGGCTTCAAAGCGTTCGACCTCGAAGCCGTCCCGCTCGAATCGAGCGACCGTCTCCCATTGATCTGATTGGATGCGGGAAACCATCGCCCGCCCGTTGGCGTCCAGCAGGCGCGCGATCGAGGCGACGAGTGCATCCAGGCGCTTGTGGCTGGCGAAGACGACCTCCGGGATGCCGGTGCGTGTCTGCCGATAAGCATCCACGCGAACACCTTCTCCGTCTCGATCCAGCCCATCGCCTTCGCGCTGCAGGGCCATCACGACGTCTGCGAATGGATCGCTCATGTCTCCTCCTCCTGCCGGCGGACCTCGCCGAGGGCGCCATCGATCATCGCGGTCAACTCGTCCTCGTCGACCGGTTCTTCCGACCGCCGGAAGAGGCCGAGGAACTCGTGGTTGCCGGCGGGACCGGTCAGCGGCGAGGCGGTCAACGCCTCGCACCGGAATCCGTGCTCGCTTGCCTGGCGCACTACCTTTGCCAGCACGGACCGGTGGATGGCCGGGTCGCGAACAACGCCGCCCTTCCCGACTTCACCCTTTCCGGCCTCGAACTGTGGCTTGATCAGCGGCACCACCACACCGGCGGCGGCGAGGATCCGGTCGACGGCCGGGAACATGAGATTGAGCGAGATGAAGGAGACATCGATCATGCAGACATCGATGGGATCTGGCAGCGCCTCCAGGTACCGGGCGTTTGTGCGCTCCATCACGACGACGCGCGGGTCCTCGCGCAGTCGGAAGTCGAGCTGCCCGTAACCGACATCGATTGCATAGACTCTCACCGCACCGCGTTGGAGCACGGCATCCGTGAATCCGCCGGTGCAGGCCCCGAGATCCGCGACCACCTTCCCGGCCACGTCAATATCGAAACGATTGAGGGCGTGGTCAATTTTCTCGCCGCCTCTGCCTACGAACTGGGGTTTGTGTTTCAGGGATATGTTGCTTTGCGCACCGACGACCGCACCGGCGCGGCTCACTGCCTCACCGTCCACCAGCACGTCGCCTGCAAGGATCATTGCCTTCGCCCGCGACCGGTTTTCGACCAGACCACGCTCGACCATCGCGATGTCGAGCCGCGTGTCGCCCCGTGTCATTGCCTACCGCTGTCCAGATGGGAACTGAACTGCCGCGTCTGTGCGTGGCAGAGTGCGACCGCGAGCGCGTCGGCAGCATCATCGGGGTGAGGAACCTCGGAGAGCTCCAGCAGGATCCGCACCATCTCCTGCATCTGCCGCTTGTCCGCCTTGCCGTAGCCAACGATCGCATTCTTGACCTCGGCCGGGCTGTACTCGAACACGGGCACACCTCGCTGCGCCGCCGCGAGCAACACAACGCCGCGCGCCTGTCCGACCGAGATCGCTGTCGTGACGTTGCGCCCAAACAGAAGCTGCTCCACCGCGAGCTCGTCAGGCTGGTGACGCTCAAGCAGGCCAGTCATCGATTCATGCAAGATCCGAAGCCGCTCCGGCATGTCCTGTTTGGAGCCGGTCTCGACGACCCCGAAATCCAGCACCTCGATCCGGTCGTCGCCAGCGACAACACCATATCCGAGGATTGCGGTGCCGGGATCGATGCCGATTGTGACGCGAGCAGATGGTTCGGGCATCCGGCTAGCTGACTGCGGCGAGCACCTCGTCCGTGACGTCGAGGTTGCTGTAAACGGTCTGCACGTCGTCGAGATCCTCGAGCTTCTCGAGTAGGCGAATCGCCTTCACCGCCTCGTCCTGCTCCGCCGTGACCATGGTCTTGGGCTTCATCGTCAGCTCGGCCGACTCGACCTCGTAGCCTGCCGCCGCGAGTTCCTCCTGCACCTTGTGGAGGTCCTGCGGCTCGGTGTAGACCTCGAGGGTGCCGTCCTCATCGGAGACGTCGGTAGCACCGGCATCGATCGCCACCAGAGCGATCTCATCGGGGTCGTGATCGCCGGTCGGCAGACTGATCACGCCCATCTGGTCAAACATCCAATTCACGCTGCCGGTCTCTCCGAGGGTGCCATTCGAGCGCGTCAACGCGGCGCGAATCTCGGCGACGGTTCGATTGCGGTTGTCGGTCATGGTGAGGATCATCACCGCAACTCCGCCAGGACCGTACCCCTCGTACCAGACCTCATCGAACTGCGCGCTGTCCGCTCCGCCGCTGGCGCGCTGGATCGCCCGATCGATGTTGTCCTTCGGCATATTCTCGGCACGCGCCTTCTGGACCGCGAGACGCAGGCGAACATTCGCGTCGGGATCAGGTAGCCCCTGGCGCGCTGCGACTGTAATCTCGCGGGCGAGCTTGGTGAAGAGTTGGCCGCGCTTGGCGTCAGCAGCACCCTTCTTGCGCTTGATGGTGGACCACTTGGAATGTCCGGACATACGAGAGTTCTCTCCTGGCGTCGTGCCGGGCGCCACGGGATCGGCGCAATATCTGCCAACGGCCGAGTATATCACCCGAGTTGCAGCGGTTCGTGGTGGCCGTCACGGTCGTTGGGCCGCTCGAACATCTCCTTGGGTCCTGCCAAAGACCATTCCGGCTCGCAGTATTCTGCAGACTGTATAGTTTCCCTTGAATCCGCGTGTTGCCGTGGACTACCATGTGTTTAGCAGTCGAGCGACAGACGCTGGGGGGAACCGCTTCCACATGTGTGCCATGTCCGCCACAATGCCATAGCTCGAAACTGACGGCCCGTCGCCTGGAGCGAGGGGTCATTCTGTTTTCGGGGGCTTGTGCCGGCTGGAGTCGATGTCACGTGAAGTCGCCGCCGCCTTCACTGGAGCACGACCCGCGATCGTTGTCGTTCGCCTTCGGATCTTTCTGCGCATCGCCCCGCTCGACCTCATGTGCCGACGATTGCGCTGCGCTCGCCCGAGAGGTGGAAACGCTTCAATGGACTCGAGCCTACTCGCAAAAGGGAAAGACCAGGGATACCTGTTGTCGGAAGACATTGTGGCGGCGTATACGAACACGGATGGCGCCCATGAGTCGCTTGCCGACGTCTACTCGGCGCTGGTCGCCGAGGGCATCGATATCGTCGACAGCCACCCCGCGGCGACTGCGCCCCTCCTGCCCGAGCGGCGAACCCGCAAGTCGCGGCGCGCTGAGGTCGACGAGGCGATCGCGTCGAACGTCGGGGACTCGGTGCGGCTTTATTTGCAGGAGATCGGCGAGACCGCCCTGCTGACGATGGAGGAAGAGGTCTGGCTCTCGACTCGGATGGAGCGCGGCCTCGCCGCCGCCGAGCGGCTCAACGAGCCAGAGCTCTCCGCAACCGAGCGTGACGACCTGCTCGCGGACAAGGAAGACGGCGACAAGGCGCGCGCCCATCTGATCCAGGCGAACCTCCGGCTCGTTGTCTCCGTGGCAAAGAAGTACGTCGGTCGCGGGCTCTCTTTCCTCGATCTCATCCAAGAGGGCAACATCGGCCTGATGAAGGCCACCGACAAGTTCGACTACCACCGGGGCTACAAGTTCAGCACCTACGCGACATGGTGGATTCGGCAGGCGATCACTCGAGCGATCTCCGATCAGAGCCGCACCATCCGCCTTCCGGTCCACGTCGGCGAGACGATCAACCGGGTCAAGAAGACGTCGTACCGACTGCAGCAGATCTACGAGCGCGAGCCGACGCACGAGGAGATCGCACTGGCGATGGCGGTCAGCCTCGACAAGGTTCGCCAGGTACTCGATGTGTCGCGGCACCCGGTCTCGCTGGAGGCGCCGGTCGGGACAGAGGGCGACGCGCTGCTGGGCGACTTCATCGAGGACGACTCGCTCGTCGCGCCGGTCGATCTCGCCGCGCTGGGGCTGCTCAAGGGGCAAATCTGCGACACCCTCACCCGGCTGACAGAGCGCGAGCGCAAGATCGTCGTGTTGCGGTACGGCCTGGAGGACGGCCGCTTCCGAACCCTTGAGGAGGTCGGCAAGGACTTCGGCATCACCCGCGAGCGCATCCGGCAGATCGAGGCCAAGGCGCTTCGCAAGCTCCGCCACCCGGCCTCGAGCGACCGCCTTCGTGGATATCTCGACGAGTAGCGGCCATGGACAACACGAGAAAGAACACCCCCGGCCGCCCGTGGCCGGGGGTGTTCTTTCTGCCGCCTTCATGCCAGAACGGAAGCCCTCAGCCTACTCATCCCAGCGACGGAAGATCAGCGAGACGTTGTGGCCGCCGAAGCCCATCGAATTCGACATGGCAACCGCGACATCTGCCTCCCGCGCTTGATTCGGGATAACGTCGAGATCGCAGTCGGGATCCGGTACCATCTGATTGATTGTCGGTGGCAGGACGCCGCTCTCCATCGCCTTGAGGCTGATCACTGCCTCCAGCGAACCAGCCGCGCCCAGCAGGTGTCCGGTCATCGACTTCGTCGAGCTGATCGGCACGTTCTTCGCGTCGTCACCGAACGCCCGCTTGACCGCCGCCGTCTCCAGCTTCTCGTTGAGTTGGGTCGAGGTTCCATGGGCGTTGATGTATCCGACATCGGCAGGTCCCACCTCGGCGTCCTGGAAGGCCAGCGCCATCGCCCTGGCTGCGCCCGCGCCCTCCGGCGCCGGCTGGACCATGTGGTTGGCGTCGTCGGTCATCCCGTAACCGATCAACTCGCCGAGGATCGACGCCTCTCGCGCCTTCGCATGCGCCAGCTCCTCGAGGACGAGCACCGCTGCGCCCTCGGCGAGCACGAAGCCATCGCGCCCCTTGTCGAAGGGACGGCTGGCCTTCTCCGGCGCGTCATTACGGCGCGAGAG
>DASYWL010000170.1:0-9721 GCA_035936055.1 Thermomicrobiales bacterium | reverse complement strand
GGGGACTTCTCAGAGAGTGAAACAAACGACAGTCCCGGTGGGATATCAGCGAACCCGGGTGCTGCTGTGCGGTTCAACGCCCCGCAACGTGAGCCGTCAGCTCTTCACCCACCGCGCCCGCAAATCGTGCCGGTATCGTCGCCCCGCAGCTTGGATACCCGATCTCGTTTGCGGCTGATCCGCCTCAATCCCCCTCGGGACTGTACGTACAGAATAACCGTACAGCACCGACATGTCAACCCCCTTTGCGAAATTGATCGGGGAGCGCTTGCAGCCAGTCACGATCGAACACGTCAACCCCCCGTTTCACTGCCGGGGCGCCCTCGATCACCAGGGAAACTTCCCGGTTTCGATCGAGCGATTGCGCTGTCGGATTGTGCGACCCGACTACCACGGCCTGCTCATCGACAATGAGTCCCTTAGCGTGAATGTAGAGGCTGCCCGTGTGGCGTACCTCGACGCCGTTTGAGTTGAGCGTCGCGTCGTAGACCGTTTCGTCGAGATCGTCCTCCGGCTCGTTCACCAGGAGCTGTACGACACACCGCGCTTCGCCACCGTCGAAAGCGCGTCGATGATTTCGTCATCGCGGATCACCTCGGCATAGAGACGGATGCTTGACTCGGCACCGAGAATCTGTTCGAGCAGCGCCGCCCGGCCGTTGCCCGGGCTCAGGACCATGCGGTCGGTCGACACCGTTGGCGTGAACCTGCTCCAGTCGGCCTCGAAGATCGACGCCAGGGTCACGACGTCGGCCGGCACGGTGGTGATCACACCGAACTCCCGGTTGGACTCGAATGCCGAGAACGCCAGGTTCTGGTTCGTGACTATGGCGACCTGTCGGTCACCAAGTACTTCGCGTGGATCAGCGCGACGCCCTCGGATCCACTTCGCAGCTCGACGCCGTGCCGGACGAGGTCTTCGGTCGTCTCGACGAGCCCGACACCGCCTCCGAAGGGAGCCGGTTCGTAGAGGATACGGACCTTCACACCCCGAGCCTCGGCACGGACAAGAGCAGCGATCGTGGCGTCGTCACTCAAGAGGTAGATCGTGAGATCGATGGTGCAGGAGGCGCGGTCGATCTCGTCAAGCACCGGGGCTCGACCGTCGTCCGGGAGCACGTAGAGCCCATCGACCTTGGCGAGGGAAGGGTGGCGGGCGGGAGGAACGCAGACCGCAGGTTGTGCGTTGAGCGAGGGGAGGGCGACGCAGCCTGCGAGCAACATCGCCGGCATCAGCAGGGACGCAAGGAGGGTGAGGCGCCCCATTTGTCAGGCGCTGGCGTCGCCGGTGGTGGTCAGTCGCTCCGCACGGACAGGATACTGCTCCCAGGTGAGCGGCCCCACCTGCTCCTCGACAGCCACCACGATATCCTCGGCGGTCTCGGCGACCGTATCGAGGGATCCGAGCAGCCTCTCGTGATGATGCTCCATAATGCTGCGCACGCCATCCAGGTCGTCAGCCTCCTCAACTGTCTCTCGACCAGGCAACTGCTGGTAGGTGCTTCCCTCGACGAGGGAGCGAATCACCTCAACCGCCTGCTCATCGCCCACGGCGGTCTCGTGCATCAGCGAGCGGGCGAGGGCGACGTCTCGCGCATCGCTCTCGCTCACGCGGCCGATCGCATCCTGCCACAGGCCCCACGCCTGCTCGAGACGGTTCATGATGTCGTCGAAGCGCGTGTCGGGATCATTTGCCATAGCCGGCCACCTCCCGGGCCCAACGTGGGGATGCGACGCCGGGCGTGAGGACAACTCCATGCCCGGCGCGAGGATCACACGTTCTTGACGGCGGCGACGAGCTCATTGAGCGAGTCCTTGGCGTCGCCGAAGAGCATCGAGGTCTTCGGGTCGTGGAAGAGCATGTTCTCGATCCCGGCGAATCCCGGGTCCATGCTTCGCTTGAGGACGATGATGTTGCGCGCTTCATTAGCATGCAGGACAGGCATCCCGTAGATGGGACTGTTGGGGTCGTTGTTGGCTGCCGGGTTGACTACGTCGTTCGCGCCGATGACGAGCACAACGTCCGTGTTGCGAAAGTCGTCGTTGATGCGGTCCATCTCGTACAAGTCCTCGTACGGCACGTTCGCCTCAGCCAGCAACACATTCATGTGGCCAGGCATACGGCCTGCTACGGGGTGAATCGCATAGCGGACCTCGACACCCCGCTCGCGCATGACATCAGCGAGTTCTCGTGTCGCGTGCTGCGCCTGCGCCACCGCGAGACCATAGCCCGGGACGATGATCACGCTGTTGGCGTATGCCAGCGTCACGGCGGCGTCCTCGGCCGTTGTCGATTTGATCGGCAACGCCTCGCCCGCCTCGACGGCACCTGGACCAGCGCCAGCTGCTGGGCCCGCGCCGAAGGCGCCGAAGACGATGTTCACGAGCGAGCGATTCATCGCGCGAGCCATGAGGATGCTCAGGAAGGTACCCGAGGCACCGACGAGCGAACCGGCGATGATGAGGGCCTGGTTGTCCATGGTAAAGCCGGTGATGGCTGCGGCAAGACCCGTCGCGGCGTTCAAGAGCGCGATAACGACGGGCATGTCAGCACCGCCGATGGGCAACACCAGGGCCACACCGATGGCCAGCGTGATCAGGAACATCACGATCAGTAAGGACTTGTCCAGAGCGCCCTCACCGAGGACGAGGACGAGGACCGCCAGCACGACGATCGCGACGAATGCCGCACCGTTGTAGAGCTGCTGGTTGGGTAGCTTGATCGGACGCCCGGAAATCAGCCCCTGAAGCTTGGCGAATGCAACGATGCTCCCCATAAGCGAGATCGCGCCAATGATGGTTCCGAGGATGATCGTGAGTTCGGTAGCGCGGCCGAGATCCTCACGGCTCAGGAACTCGCCGACGGAGACGAGGGCCACGGTGCCGCCGCCGAGACCGTTGTAGATCGCCACCATCTGCGGCATTTCGGTCATCTTGACGCGCTTGGCGGCAAGATAGCCACCACCACCACCGATGGCGAACGCGACCAGGATCCAGATGATCTTGTCAAACACGCCTTCGAGGAAGAAGGTGGCGAGGACGGCGAGCCCCATGCCGACCATGGCCAGCAGATTGCCGTTGCGAGCGCTTCTGGGCGCGCTCAGCATCCTGAGGGACAGAATGAAGAGGATCGCCGATGCCAGGTACAGGACGTCGATAACAGCTTCTCGTCCGTTCTCGATCATCGTTGTGACCCAGCCTCGCCACCGCTCGCGGCGCCCGGCCTTCGCCGGAACATACCAAGCATGCGATCCGTCACCACGAAACCGCCGACGATATTGGCGGCCCCGAATGCCACGGCAACGAAGCCCAGGATCGTCAGGGCGATATTATCGACGTCGCCGAGCAGGATCATGCCGCCGATCATGACGATGCCGTGGATCGCGTTGGTCGCCGACATCAGCGGTGTGTGAAGTGTCGAAGGTACGCGGCCGATGAGTTCCACCCCTAGGAACACGGCCAGCAGGAACACGTATGTTCCAACCAGGAATTCCTCATTCATGCGTTCTCTCCAGGTTCCGATCGGGGCCGACGGTCGTCGTCCTCGGGCTCGTCGTCGATCTCACCGTCGATGTCATCGAACACCTCGTCGGGAGTCGTCGTTGGCTCACTCTCCGGCGTGATCACCGCAGTCTCGCCGGGCTCGAGCGTGCCCGGCTCGTGGATGACCGCCTCCTCGGTACCCTCCGGCTCGTCCACCCGTTCCGGCTCCGGCATCTCCTCCACCGTCTGTGGCTCCGCGGCGGGCGCCGGCTCGGGCGCCGCCCCGGCGAGTTCCGGCAGCCCCATGGCGCTACGCGTGAGCGCGTGGACGATCTCTCCGTCGTGGACGACGGCCGTGCCGGCGACGATATCGTCGCCGAAGTCCACGTCGAGCTGGCCGTTTCGGAGGATAAGGTCGAGGAAGTTCTGGATGTTCTTGGCGAGCACCTGCGAGGCGTGATTCGCCACGAGGCTGGGAACGTTGACCGGCGCCATGATCGTCACACCCTGCTCGACCACCGTCTCGCCAAACTGGGAGAGCTCGCAGTTGCCGCCCATCTCGCCGGCCAGGTCGACGATCACCGACCCGGGCTTCATTCCGGCCACCGCTTCCGCAGTGATGAGCACCGGTGCAGGCTTGCCGGGGATGAGGGCCGTGGTGATGACGACGTCGGCCAAGGCAATCTCCTTGGCGAGCTCCTGTTGCTGCCGGCGGGTTTGATCTTCGGTCGCCTGCCGGGCATAGCCACCTGCTCCGGCGAGGTCCTCGCCGAGATCGAGCTGGACGAATCGCGCGCCAAGGCTCTCGACCTGCTCCCTTACGACTGCGCGCACGTCATAGCCGTAGACGACCGCGCCGAGGCGTTTGGCCGTGCCGATGGCCTGGAGTCCGGCAACGCCGGCACCGAGGATGAGCACCCGGGCCGGCGTAATCGTACCGGCGGCGGTCATCATCAGCGGGAAGATCCGGCCGAGAGCATCGGCACCCATGATCACCGCCTTGTAGCCGGCCAGGTTGCTCTGGGAGGACAGGGCGTCCATCGCCTGCGCGCGCGTCGTGCGTGGGATGGCGTCGAGACTGAAGGCCTCGACCCCCTTGTCGCGCAGCTCGTTGATCAGATCGTGCTTCGTCAACGGGGAGAGAAACGCCAGCAGGTACTGCCCCCCGCGCAGCGCGGCGATCTCGTCGAAGTCGTCCCACCGTGCCGGCGCCTGGACCTTGAGCACCATGTCGGCCCGCTCGTAGACATCCTCGGGCTGGTCGACGATCTCGGCTCCTGCCTCCTCGTAGAGGTGGTCAGGTACCGACGATCCATCTCCTGCACCAGTCTCGACCACCACCGACGCGCCGCCAGCTATCAGGCGCCGGACGACCTCCGGCACGAGGGCGACGCGCCGTTCAGCGTCCGCACGTTCCCGCGGAACCCCGAGCACAACCGGGCTGCCGTCCCGAACAGTTTCCACCATCCAAATGCTCCTCCTGTACCCTGCAGCCATTTCTGGCGCGACGCCTGCGGCGTGCGCCGGATGTCGAGGTTTTCGGCAGTGTACTATCTTGGTTCGCTTCCGCAAGTGGAAGTCGGGCATCCGAGTCGGGAAAACAGAACGAGCCGTCCGGTCCGGACGGCTCGTTCTTGGGATTGTGTTTGGTATTTTGTGGGTCTAGCGTCGGACGCGTTGCGGTCGGGTAACTGGTACGGGCACGAGCTCCGGCTGCTGTACACCGAGCCGACGGACGATGGCATCCCAGATCGATCGCAATGTTTCCATGGTGCGGATACCCTTCCCTGCGACCGGTGTATGCACCGACACCGGCCTCCGTGGTGCTTAGTTCCTCCACCCGTGTAGAAGCGAGTATAGCGGAGCACCGCTGTGTGACAAGGGCCGTTTCGGTTCGCCTGCTACCCTATTGTGTCGGGAACTTGCATACCCAAACGACTTGCGGTCTCCTCAAGCAACTCGCGTGCCACCGAGGGGAGCGGAGCGTCACTCGCCGCCCGAATCGTCATGTCGCTCGGGATTCGGACGCCCAATTCCAGCTCCGTGGCACGCTGCACCGAGGGGTCCTCCCAGGGACCCTGCATCTCGATGTCGCGGCCGAGCCATCGCTCAGCTAGGGAGAGCGCCCACAGCTCAGTGGCGATGGGGTCCGTGCCGGAAAGCGCGAGCCAACCGTCAGCGACTGGCGTGAGCAGGATCGAAGCGGCTGGTAATGCCACGGCAGCCACATCTGCCTGAAGCCGCAGACCGCCCGGTCGCGCCGCAAGGCGAAGCCGATCGACCGGGTGCAGGAAGCGCGCCGGAAGATCGAGCACAAATGGACCTTGGCGCAAGTTGTCGGTGAGCGCCAGGACCGCTGCGTATGGACGCGCGACGATTCGCGCGTCGAGGCGCAGCGCCAGGCCAGCCGCGTCAATGCGGTGCCATCGCGAAGCGCCAGGGGAGAGCACCGACCATACCGGCGGGTGAGGGAGCAGCATTGAGGTCCGAATTCCATGGCGTTGCCAGGCGGAGCGGGTCTCTCCGATCGAACTAATCCCGCGCTCCAGCGGAGCGGGGACGACCGACAGCGTATCGACCGTGGGTGGCAGCACCTCGGTGAGCGGTGCCGCGACGCCAACAATGCTCGGCGCCCAGGCGACAAGGACGGTGGTAGGCAGGTTCGGCACAACGTTCCCGGGAATTGGTCGACAGGGCAATGCGATGCATTCACGTACAATACCGCGAAGTCGAGTATTAGCGCGCTGCTACCGGGAGACTCCCGTGACCACGGCTGCCATTCCGACAGAAGAGGCGAGACAAGTCACGCCGCTTGCCAATGATCTCGGTGCCCGTTTCGCGGTCGAGTTCGACGACTCGGGCGAGGAAATGCTGAACGACGGCACCCACCGGTACCGCCGAGTCGCCTTCGCGCTTTTCTTCGTCTATATGGCCGTCGCGGTCGGCATCTACCTTTGGCGCGGCGTCTGGTTCACGCCGGACCGCTGGGCAGTTTTCCTGTTGATCGGTGCGCTGCTGCTCGGCCGCGTTGGCAGCTTTCTGCGCGACTGGATTCCCTTCGTGCTGCTCATCTTCGGCTACGAGTACCTTCGCGGGATCGCGGGAGAAATCGTGGTCGGCGGGCAACCGGTCTGGGAGCTGCCTCGGAACTCGATGCCGGCGGTTCGGCTCGAAGGGCTGATCCGCTTCGACGAAGTGCTCTTCTTCGGACACTCACCCATCCTCCTCATCCAGCAGCAGATCTACGACCCCGGCAACCCGCGCTGGTGGGATTTCCTGGCGCTCGTGGTGTACTCGATGCACTTCGTGCTGCCCTGCGTCTTCGCGTTCGCGCTCTGGTTGACGAGCAAACGCCGATTCTGGACCTTCACGCTGGCGTTCTGCTTCATGACCTACACCGCCTTCGCCTTTTTCCTGCTCTATCCGGCCGCACCGCCCTGGCTGGCGCAGGCGTGGGACGTCGCGAGCGGAATAGGCTTCCCGCAGAATCACGTCTTCAACGTCATCCAGCCGCACGGGTTCGAGACACTCGATACCTATGCGATCTGGGGCAACGCGAGTCCGCATCCCGTCGCGGCGATGCCGTCGTTGCACGCCGCCTTTCCTTGGCTGGTGATGCTTTTCGCTGTGCGCTACTACGGTTGGAAGGGCCTCTGGTTCCTGCTCTACAACGTAGCACTCTGGTACGCGGTGCTGTACACCGCCAACCACTGGTTTGTGGACGTCCTGGCCGGGATTGGCTGGGCAAGCGTCGCGTTCTTCGTCGTCGTAGGGGCGTTGGCCATGTTTGAGCAGCACCCGAAATGGCGAGCGCGGTTGCCCTGGGCACCGATCGGCAGGCGACGCGCGGTGACGGAGGCGACATTGGGTGGCTGAGGTGCGAAAAGTGCCTGTCCCGGCGGCATATCGGCTGGATGTCAGCGCCGCGCCAGCAGCGTGGGTAGGGGAACGCTCCTCACGACACGCCTGGGTCGACGGCTCGCTCGTCTGGTGCGGCAGGGAAGGGGATCGGGCAGTCTGGCGACGGGTTCGGCAGCCGGGAGCAGGCTTACTGACGATCGAGGGGAGTGCGTCCTCCGCTCTCGACGGGCGGTGGGTGGCCGCTACCCTCAACCCGGACTGCATGGTCGCCCGCTGGAACGATCCGGTGCTGAGCCGTATTGCCGAGCGCTATCCGGGACTCGCGCCGTACGGCGATGGTTCGCTCTTTGAGGGGCTGGTCACGTCGATCATCGGCCAGAGCATTTCCGTTGCATCGGCGACAGTGACACAGGCGCGGCTCGCTCGACTCTTCGGTGGTGCGATCGAGGTAGCCGGTCGGCATTTCGCGCCGTTGCCCAATCCGTCGCAGCTGGCCGACGCATCCGTGGCGTTGATCCACACCTCCGGTGTCACCTCACGTCGCGCCGAGGCGCTCAAGCGAATCGCAGCATTCGCGGTCACGGGTGAGTTGCCGAGTGACGAACGTGCGCGGTCGGAACCGGAAGGCGTTCAGCGTGAGCTTCTCGCGCTGCCGCAGGTCGGCCCGTGGACGGCGTCCTCCGCGCTGCTGTGGGGCGTGGGCGCGCCGGATGCCTGGCCGACGGGGGACGTGGCGGTGCTCAGGGCGACCAGATATGCCTTGGGCGACGATTCGGTCACGCTCAAAACGATGGATACGGTCGCCGAGCGGTGGCGCCCGCACCGTGGAATCGCGGCACGACTCCTGTGGACGAATCTGTTCGGTGTCGGGCGGCTGTAACAATCCCAAGCATCATTCAGCTGCATTGGGATAAAGCGACGGGTCAAACCGTCTTGCGTAGAAGCCGGTCGCGCGGGAAAGGCCAAGATCACAGACCAGCAGGCGCTCCTCGCTGTACGGCACGAAGGCCTCGCAGGAGCCGTCCGGCGCGATCACCGTCGTAGCGGGCTCCTGGTAGCGCATCGCGTAGTTGACGCTCGCGAACCAGACGCTGTTCTCGACAGCTCGCATGATCATGGCCTTTTCGTAGTATGGCGATCCGGGGTCGCCCCAGCGCTCGATGGTCGGGTCGTTGCGGTCACTACCGGTCAGTTGCGGGTGAAACACCACCTTCGCACCACGAACCGCCGACCAGCGAACGGCCTCCGGATAGCGCCAGCCCTCGTGACAGATCGTGATGCCGAAGGGGACGCCGTCGATCTCGAACAGCCTCCGCTTCCGGTCTGGCACGTAATACGGTGCTTCCTCCGGCGGGATCTGGTTCTTGGCTTGGTAGCCGAGGGGATCGCCGCTGCGGGAGACGACGAAAGCCACATTGTGGAGTCCCAGCGCCGCCTCCCATGCCGACGACGACGGCGACGTTGTGGCGCCTGCGGAGGCACAGATGGTATCGAGGGCGACCTGCTGGCGCTTCTGATCCTGCGGCGGGACGGGAAAGTCGAAGCCGCGCAGCCCGGGAATGTAGGCCTCCGGGAAGCAGATGATCGCGACATCCTTGGACGCCGCGTCGGCCAGAAACCGATCGAGCGTGGCAAGGCGCTCATCGACTCACGAGGCGTTGCGCACGGCCGCCAGCCCAATGCGCAAGAGGGGAGTGAGGTGTGATGCATCCATTGCACGCTCGCTGTTTCATGCTCGGACACTGATCCGGTCGCCGTATCATTATGATGATACGCGCTACTTTGTCGGACCAGCTGCGTTCGTCTTCCCCGGTTGCGATGTGCGCCGTTGCTACAATCTCTGCCGAAGAATGACAACGAATTCGTGCGTTAAGCAACGAGGAAGCAGATGGTGCGGCTTGGGCGAGTGACGGTTCTGGTACGTGACGTCGACGAATCAAAAGGGTTCTATGCGGACGCCTTTGGATTCGAAACGCTCTTCGACGAGGAGATCGACGGCGGATTCCGTGCCGTTCACGTCGGTTCGGAGGGCATCCGCGGTGCGGGGCTGTGGCTCATGCCAGCGACTGGCACGCCTTGACGTCGTGCCGCAGTCCGACGCTGCCGGATCGGAGTTCGCGCACGTACGGGACAATTCGAGTAACGAGGTCGTGCTCGTCCAGTTGGCCCATTGAGCGCATACATGACCCAGGACACCGCGAGGGGATAGCGGCCAGAAGGACAACCTGTCTGCGACCGTCCTTTGCGTATAACAATGATTGAGCGCAAAAGAGGCGACCAGGTCCGAGCAAGGACGATCCCATCCGTGCCGGACATCCACTGACCGCATCATATACTTGAACAAGCCCGACGCTGAGCGTCGCGCGCCTGTTGTACAC
>DASYWL010000169.1:0-1820 GCA_035936055.1 Thermomicrobiales bacterium | reverse complement strand
CCTCGCTATGTTAAGAAAACAGCTGTCCTCCTCAACGCTCGTCTCGGCGGTCGATCGAGTTCGCTGAGGACACCCCGGCCGGGACGTGCCGTTGATCATCGGCCCGGCAGGGCGCGATGTCGGGCGGTATCAGCGAGGCATGGTCTTACCGACCGCTCGCCGTGGCGAGTCGGAGAGCTAGCGTCCCTGTCACCTCGGGCGAAAATGACGTCGGACATTGGCGTCCTTATGCGAGCATGCGGGTATGGACCGGCTCTGTCGCCCCGGACGGAGGGCCGAACAGGTGCTGACACTCCTCGCCAGCCTTGAGGGCGTGGGTGACGGCGGAGCCATCAGCGAGCTCGACCACGCCCTCCAGCTGGCCAGCCGGGCGGAACGCGCCGGCGCCGACGAGGACGTCGTGCTCGCCGGGCTGCTGCACGACATCGGCAAGGTGTTCGGTGACGCCGGCCACGGAGCGATCGCGGCTGCGCTGCTCGAACCTCATGTTCGGCCAGATGTCGTTCAGATCGTCCGTCACCACTCCCAGTTCACCGCTCGACACTGGGAGCAGATCCCGCCTGGAGAGCCGGACCCGAGGGATCAGTTCGCCGAAGAGCCTTGGTTCCAGCTGGCGTGCCGGTTTGTTGACGAGTGGGACATGAAGTCGTTCGACCCGGCGTACGACTCTCTCCCACTGGACCATTTCATTCCCCTGGTCCAGCGGCGAGTACGGGAGCCATAGTCGAGCGCGCCGGCAGCGCTTCCGCAGGCCACGCTGGCCCTGCGTGCGATAGGTGCCGGTTCGCATCGGTGGCGGCATCGAGCAACCCGGGCGGGATCGGCGGAACCCGGTGATACTGCTGGGATGCGCCCGGCCCTCGGATGGCTAGCTTTGGTGGCGGGAGTGGCTTGCTGCATCGCCACAATTGCTTTAGCAGTCGCCGCGAAGGCCGATGACACCCGGAGCATTGGGCTTGAGGGTGTCATCGCGCTCGTCGTAGGGCTTGGCCTCATCGCAGTAGGCGGAAAGCTGCTGCCGCACGGAGCAGACGGTCCCGACCGATAGGTGCCGATCTGCCCGGTTCGCCGTCCGCCTCGACCGAGCGGTATCGGCAACGTCGGTCACTACTGTTCGGTGGCCACGCTGGCGCCGAGGCATGGCGGCTGGTCCATCCCGGCGTGTTCGCTCGCACACCGCGAGCTTTCCACCGCCCTTCGCCGGTCCGCGGTTGTCGGATGGCGTTTACCAGAGCAACTCCACGAGCACGACAATGGCACCGACAACCAAGGCGATGACAGCGACCTCCACCGACGTCCGCTTGAAGGAGTAGTCGTCGCTGAACATCACCTTCCCGTGCTGCAGCCCGAAGATGATTACCGACAGGACAAGGTAAGGCCAGCGCCCTCGTGTTCCTGCTCGGGTGCCCTGACCGCACAAGTCGGACCCTGCGTCTAGGTGAGTTCTCCTGCACGCGCTCGTGGTGGCCCGGGAGTCCTGCAAAGCCAAACTGCTCGCATGCTGCGACGCAGACGGAAGCCTCCCGGATTCCGGGGAGATGCCGAGCTGCGACTTGATCCTGACCGCGATGTCCGGGAGCGGACCTGCGAGCATTGCGGGAGCGTGTACGCGCTGATCAGGGGCTTCATACATAGGGCAGAGGCCAGTCGAGGTCACACAACACCAGGTCGAGGTCGCTCGGCTCCAGGAGAGCAACCGTCGCCGGCTGGTGGTCGCAGGCGCATCTCAGGTCAGGCGCCGAACCACCCAGCTACATCGGCGACGACATGTACCGAGCCGGCGCTATTGTAGAGGGAGATCTTCCCCCCTACCCCTACCT
>DASYWL010000168.1:0-3446 GCA_035936055.1 Thermomicrobiales bacterium | reverse complement strand
CGAAAAAGCCGCCGCTCTCGAGGCGGCTTCAGCGCGCTTGTCAGGCTGAAGAGTGACAGGAATCCGCGTTATCAGCGGGAATCAGGTCATTCCGAGGGCGTCCAGCTCGTTCACCGATGCTCCCTCGAGCATCGATCCTTTCGGCGAGCTGGCCGATCGACCTGGGATCGGTGGATCCGGCGAACCGGTTCCACATATCTCCCTAGAAAGGAGGTGATCCAGCCGCACCTTCCGGTACGGCTACCTTGTTACGACTTCGTCCCAATCACCAATCCCACCTTCGACGGCTGCCCCCTTGCGGTTGGCCCACCGGCTTCGGGTGTTATCGGCTTTCATGACGTGACGGGCGGTGTGTACAAGGCCCGGGAACATATTCACCGCAGTGTGCTGACCTGCGGTTACTAGCAACTCCGGCTTCATGCAGGCGAGTTGCAGCCTGCAATCCGAACTGAGACCGGCTTTAAGGGATTAGCTCCACCTCGCGGTTTGGCAACCCGTTGTACCGGCCATTGTAGCGTGTGTGTAGCCCAGGGCGTAAGGGCCATGCTGACTTGGCGTCATCCCCACCTTCCTCCGAGTTTCTCTCGGCAGTCTGGCATGAGAGATACAACATGCCACGGGGGTTGCGCTCGTTGCGGGACTTAACCCAACATCTCACGACACGAGCTGACGACAGCCATGCAACACCTGCATACCGGTCCCTTGCGGGAGGACGACGTTTCCGCCGTTTTCCGGTACATGTCAAGCCCTGGTAAGGTTCTTCGCGTTGCGACGAATTAAACCACACGCTCCGCTGCTTGTGCGGGCCCCCGTCAATTCCTTTGAGTTTTAGCCTTGCGGCCGTACTCCCCAGGCGGAACACTTAATGCGTTAGCTGCGGCACAGCCGGGGTCGATACCGACTACGCCTAGTGTTCATCGTTTACGGCTAGGACTACCGGGGTATCTAATCCCGTTTGCTCCCCTAGCTTTCGCGCCTCAGCGTCAAGAATGGGCCAGGCAGTCGCCTTCGCCACTGGTGTTCCTCCCGATATCTACGCATTTCACCACTACACCGGGAATTCCACTGCCCTCTCCCACCTTCAAGCCGATCAGTTTCCGATGCAGTTTCCCAGTTGAGCCGGGAGATTTCACATCGGACTTGACCAGCCGCCTGCGCGCTCTTTACGCCCAGTAAATCCGGACAACGCTTGCCACCTACGTATTACCGCGGCTGCTGGCACGTAGTTAGCCGTGGCTTATTCCTCAGGTACCGTCTTGTATCTTCCCTGAGAAAAGAGGTTTACGACCCTAGAGCCTTCATCCCTCACGCGGAGTTGCTGCCTCAGACTTTCGTCCATTGGGCAAAATTCCCGACTGCTGCCTCCCGTAGGAGTCTGGGCCGTTCTCAGTCCCAGTCTGGCTGATCATCCTCTCAGACCAGCTACCGATCGTCGCCTTGGTGAGCCGTTACCCCACCAACTAGCTAATCGGACGCAGGCCCCTCCGGAAGCGAATTTCTCCTTTAGACGGCGAAATGAATCGCCGACCACATGCGGTATTAGCCACCCTTTCGGGCAGTTATTCCCCACTTCCGGGCAGGTCACCTACGCGTTACTCAGCCGTCCGCCACTCGGTAGCCATCAAGCAAGCTCGATGGCACCTCGTTCGACTTGCATGTCTCACGCACCCCGCCAGCGTTTGTCCTGAGCCAGGATCAAACTCTCCGTACAAAACGAAACCAGTGGTCTGGACCCGAAGGTCTGCTCCACCGGTTAAGAGTTCGACGTTGTCCCGCTGACTCGTGTGGATTCCTGTCACTCTTCAGCTGGTAAGCCGCCAACCTGATCGGCTCGGTGCCGACCGCCTGGCCTCGTTCGATTCGAGTACTCCTGTTACGGATCCTCGCGATGGTCACGCTGCACGACCTGGTCGGTCGCCGTTCGCGGCACATCGGCCGGCGAGCTGCCGGCGCGAAGACGGACTATAGATCAGCCTCTCGGGACCGTCAAGCGGGCCCGCGTCGGAGCCGATCCGCTCGTCCGTTCGAAGGTCATTCTAGAACAGGTGTTCGATGCCGTCAAGGACCCTGGCACGTTCAGCGCTCGACGAGACGGCGGCCCTGGAGCGAACGGATCAGGGTCACGTCGTCGGCGTACTCCAGGTCGCCACCAACGGGCAGGCCACGGGCGATGCGGGTGACGGACGCCACGTGCGGAGCGAGCACGTCGGCGAGGTACATCGCGGTCGCCTCCCCCTCCAGGTTCGGGTTCGTCGCGAGGATGACCTCCTCCACGCCGCCCTTCCCCACGCGTGCCATGAGCTCGCGCGTGCGCAGCCGGTCCGGGCCGATGCCGTCGATCGGGCTGATCGCGCCATGCAGGACGTGATAGCGGCCACGGAACTCGCCGGTGCGTTCGATGGCGAGCACGTCGAGCGGCTCCTCCACGACGCAGATCCGCGTCGTGTCGCGGCGGTGATCGGCGCAGATGTCACACGGGTCGTTGCCGACCTCGGTGATGTTGCAGCACACGCTGCAGTAGGCGACGTCCTCCTTCACGGCGATCAGCGCCGCGGCGAGCGCGCGAGCGTCGTCTGGCGACGTGCGCAAGACGTGGTAGGCGAGGCGCTGGGCGGTCTTCGTCCCGATCCCGGGGAGCTTGCTGAACTCCTCGATGAGGCGGGCGACCGGGGCGATCAGCCCGGCCATCTCGCGCTCAACCGAAGCCGGGGAGGCCCGGCATGCCGGGCATGCCCATCCCGCCGGCGATCGAGCCCATGCGCTCGCGCTCGAGCTCCTTGCTGCGCCCGATCGCCTCGTTGACGGCGCTGAGCACCAGGTCCTGGAGCATCTCGACCTCGTCGGGGTCCACGGCGGAAGCATCGATCTCGATGCTGCGGACCTCCTGGGCGCCGGTGATCACGACTTTCACGGCGCCGCCGCCGGCGGTCGCCTCCAGGGTCGTCTCTTTGAGCTCCTCCTGGGCCTGCGCCATCTGCGCCTGCATCTGCTGAGCCATCTTGGCGATCTGACCGATGTTCACGGGTGTGGGGTCCTCTGTACCGATGGTGGATGGCGCGGCGGTCAGCGCACCTCTGGTGCGTCGACCAGCTCGCCGCCGGTGATCTTCAGCACGCCCTCGAGCAGGGCCTGCGCCTCGGGGTCTTCAGGATTGTCGCCGATCGCCTGCGCCACGGTCAGCGGCTCGAGCTCGAGGTTGCTCGCGACGCACTCGATGGCGAATTGGCCGCCGAACATTTCGGACAGCAGGGACTCGATCGCCGCCGAACGCTGCGCGATGCGGCTGCGCATGAAGTCGCGCCCCTCCGGGAAGGCGAGCGTCAGGCGGGCGCCGTCGCGGGCGACCGGGCGACACTCCTTGAGCAGCGGCTTGATCACCGGGCTGGCGCGCTCGACGACCTCCGCCCAGCGGGCGCGCAGGTCGGCAACCTCGGCCGCCACCGGCG
>DASYWL010000167.1:0-9335 GCA_035936055.1 Thermomicrobiales bacterium | reverse complement strand
GTGCCGACCAGCAGGACGATCCAGATGGCACCGCTGCGCATCCATTTCCGTCGTGGCATGTGATGTCTCCGTTGAGGTGGTGATGTGAGCCAGAATGTGTGTTGAATACGCCCTGGGGGGCCTTACGTCAACACTTGTCCGAAGTATACCAATCCCCTACCCTCCGTCCGGTTCCGAGTAGACCGACGGATCGAGCACGGCGACGTACGGGAGGTTGCGATACCCCTCAGCGTAGTCGAGCCCGTACCCAACGACAAACTCATCCGGTATCTCGAATGCGACCCGGTCGACCTGCACCTGGGCAGCATCTGACTTGATCTTTTTCAGTAGGGCGACGACCCGGATGTCCTTGGGACTGCGCCGCTCCAGCAGATCGAGCAGGTACTGCAGCGTCAAACCGCTGTCGACGATATCCTCAATGATGATGACCCGGCGTCCCTCGATTTCCTGATCGAGATCCTTGAGGATCCGCACCACGCCGGACGACTGGGTCGAGGCACCATAGGATGAGACAGCCATGAAATCGATCTCGACGGGGATGGTCATTGCCTTGAGCACATCGGCCATGAACGCGACCGCGCCTTTGAGCACACCGATCATGAGCGGTCGGTCGTCGCCGTATGCCTCGTCGAGCTCATGCGCGATCAGCTGGATCTCCTGTTGCAAGTCATGCTCGGAGATCAGCACCCGGGCGACCCCCTCGGCCCGCGCCTCGGCTGGCACCGCCATCGCCTGATTCCCTTCACTCACATTGGCTCCCTCTCGCTGCGCCATGCGGCCTGTCGCTGGCGTTGGCGGTGTGATCGATTGTCTCATGCTGCCGTGTAGTGTACCGAAGATCCGTGCATTTCGGCCCCTTCCACATTGGCAGAAATGAGGCCACGATGCCGGCCGGGAGGTGACTGATGGCAGCGTCGGGTTCGATTCAATCGGTAGTGACGACGCTCGTTACGGTTTCGACCCAGGAACGTAGGCCCACAGGTTACGAGGAATCGCCACTACGACCCACTCGACCGCGCCCCTTTGCGACCCACCAGGCATTTCGGTGACTGCAGGACACATCTTGCGGTATTAGAACATATGTTCTAATCTCAGGCTAGAATCGATTGTGATCCGCGTTGCCGTGAAAGGGTGCCACATGGAATCGTGCATCAGCCTCATCGTTCTCGCTGTTGACGGCTTCGACCACCCCTCATCTCTCACCACGGCGGTCATGTCCAAAGGATGACTCGAAACGGCAGAATTGCCGGCTCAGACGACCCGGCAATCCTGCCATTTCGATCGATCAGGAGGCGTCCCATCGATGTCCATCGCCTGTCTCCACGTTCCCCACTTCGGGCTGCGCGTGGCCTTGCTCGCCCAACCCGAACTGGACGGCCATCCGCTCATCCTCAGCGATCCGCACCATGGCCACCCGTCCGTGCTCGATGCCACGCCCGAGGCACGCCAGAAAGGCATCCGCACCGGCCTCTCTCTCAGGGAGGCCTCCGCGCTCGTCCCGAACGCCATCATCATCGCGTCGAATCCCGCCACTGAGCACGAGCAGCTGCACGCCATCACTGCCGCACTCGACACTATCAGCCCGCTCGTCCAGCCGGACGCCGGCGACCCCGGCACCTGGTATATCGATCTCACCGGACTCGGCCGCCACTATGACACGACTCTTGAGGCGGGGGAGCACCTGCTACGGCAGGTGGATTCCGGTCTGCGGCCGCGCGCCGGAGTTGCCGTCGGCAAGTTCGCGGCGCGGGTCGCCGCCAACCGCAGCACCCCCGGCACCGTCTCGCTCGTCCCACCTGCGCGAACACAGGCGATGCTGGCGGGCGCGCCGGTCGAGCTGCTGCCGCTTGACGCCGGCACGATCCACGAACTGCACCTGATGGGCATCGAGACACTCGGGCAATTCGTCGCCATCCCGCGCGCCCGGATCGGCGCTCGCTTCGGTCCCGCCGGCCAGCACGCACGGGATCTGGTCACCGGCGACGCGAACGATCCAGTCGAGCCGCCTGCCCGCGAGCTTACCGTCGCCGAGTATCTCGAGCTGCCGGCCCCGGCCACCAGCCACGACGTGCTGATGTTCGCGCTGAAACAACTCGTCCACCGGGCGTTCCGCTCGCCCGATCTCCGCTACCGCCACGCACGAGGGATCACCATGCGGGCCGGACTGGAGCACAGCCGATCGTGGCAGCGGTCGATGGTCTTCAAGGACGCGTATGGGCCGGACTGGCTGGTGCAGGCGATCGGGCTCCGCATGCAGCATCTGGAGATGCCGGGCCCGGTCGAGTCGCTCACCGTCGAGATTCAGGGCATCGTCGAGACGAGCGCACACCAGGCGATGCTCCCCGCCCTGCGCCCGCGCCACCTCGCGCCGCTCTCGCACGCCGTGTCAATGCTGAAGCAGCGATACGGTCTCTCGCCGCTCTTTCGTATCGTGGAGGTCGAGCCATGGTCTCGCATTCCGGAACGCCGTCACGCGCTGGTCAGCTTCGACCCCTGAACCGCCCCCGCCAGATCGAGGTCGTGGTCGAGCGAGACCGGCCCATAACGCTGGTCGGGAGATCACACCGTCACCGGATTGAGCAGATCCAGGACACCTGGATGATCGACGACGAGTGGTGGCGCGATCCGATTAGCCGACAGTATTTCCAGGTGGTGCTGGAGGGTGGGATCGTCCGTACCATCTTTCACGATCGCACCAACGACACCTGGTTCACCCAGAACTACTAGCGTGCGGTGCACCGTTCCCCATTGGGCAAGCGTGAAGTCTGCCCCCGTGCGTTGTCCCTATCGAGCCGCAAGAACCAGAGGGAACGCCATCCCGGTAGGCCCGGGCCTCTGTGCCCGGGCAATCGCGAGAACCGCCAAGCACGAGCCCGCCCACCGAGGCGCGGGCCTACCGAGCCTGCGTCGCTTGCAGCCTATCGCGCCGCCGCCTTGCGGGCGGCCGAGCGGACACAAGGTCCACCCCTACGAAAGGGTGACGCGGAGATCGCTCCAATCGGGACCACGATGACATGTACACTGAGCTCCACTTGCACACGTCATTCTCCTTCCTCGACGGCGCCTCCCAGCCCGACGAGCTGGTCCGGCGTGCCCAGGAGTTCGGCTACACCGCCCTCGCCATCACCGACCACGACGGTCTCCACGGTGCGCTCGAATTCGCTCAGCTCGCCGAGGAAGCCGGCATCCAGCCCATCACCGGCGCGGAGATCACCCTCGCCGATGGCTCCCACCTCACCCTGCTCGCCGAGACCCCCACCGGCTACGCCAACCTCTGCCGAGTGCTGACCCATCTCCACCACGGCCGTCACCCGGCACCGGTCGCGCTCTCGGACGACCCTGAGCCATCACCGGGCAACCCGCCGCTGGGCGACTACGCCGAGGGGATCATCCTGCTCACTGGCTGCCGCAAGGGTCAGCTCTCTCGCGTTGTTGGCGACAACAACATGCGTGCCGCGATACAGATCCTCGACCAGTACATCGCCTGGTTCGGACACGACAACGTCTTCGTCGAACTGCAGCAGAACGAGGTCTTCGGCGACACCGTCCGCATCCGGGCACTCGTCGACCTCGCCAACGCCATTGGGCTCGGCTGTGTCGCCACCGGCAACGTCCATTACCACACTGCCGTACGCCACCGCCTGCAGGATGTGCTGGTGGCTATCCGCAACCACACCACCCTTGATGGCTGCCATCGCGAGCGACGCCCCAACGCCCGCTTCGCGCTGCCGACACACATGGAGATGGAACGCCGTTTCGCCGAATGGCCGGAAGCGATCGCGAACACGCAGGTGATTGCCGAGCGATGCGAGGCGTTCCGCATTACACGGGACCTGAAGTACACCTTCCCCGCCTACGACGCCGGCACCGGCGAGACGCCAGACGAGACGCTCGCCCGCATCTGCTGGGAGACCTTTCCCCAGCGCTACAGTGAGGACAACCACAGGGCGCGGGAACAAATCCGCGAGGAGCTGCGACTTATCTCCCGGCACAACCTCGCGGGATTCTTCCTCATCTACCGTGACCTGCTCGAGCTCGCGCGGGAGGTTGCCGCCGAGTTGCGCGGCGGGCCCATCTCCGGCTCGCGCCGTTTTCTGCCGCCGGGACGCGGTCGCGGCTCATCGGTCAGCTCGATCGTCTGCTACCTAATCGGCCTCTCACCCGTCGACCCCCTCGCCCATGATCTCTACGTCGGCCGCTTCCTCAATGAGGAGATGCCCTCGATCCCGGATATCGATCTCGACTTCCCCCGGGAGATTCGCGAGCGCCTGATCGAGCGCGTCTACGACGTCTACGGCGCCGATCACGCCGCGCTCGTCTGCGCCTTCTCGACCTACCGACTGCGCAGCGCCGTTCGTGACGTCGGCAAGGCACTCGGGTTGCCCCTCGCGGACCTTGACCGCATCTCTCGGCTGAGCGAGCCACGCTCGGCTGACAGCCTAGCTGAAGAACTCAACCACCTGCCGGAGTACGCCGCACGCCGCAACACGCCGCCGTGGAGCTACCTCATCGAACTTGCGAAACAGCTCGCCGGCTTTCCTCGCCACGTCACTCAGCACAGCGGTGGCATGATCGTCTCCGCGACGCCGCTCAACGAGATCGTGCCGATCCAGCCCGCCGCGATGGAGGGACGCTTCATGTGCCAGTGGGACAAGGACTCCTGCGAGGACGCGCGCTTCATCAAGATCGACTTCCTCGCGCTCGGTATGCTCTCGCTGGTCGAGGAGGTGCTCGACCTCATCGACGAATCCGGTGCCAATCCGGTCGATCTCAGTCGCATCGACTTCAACGACCCCGCTGTCTACCGCATGATTCAGGCGGGCGACACCTTCGGGGTCTTCCAGATCGAGAGCCGGGCGCAAATCCAGATGCTGCGCCGCACGCTGCCGGCCCGACTCGACGACCTCGTGGTGCAGGTCGCCATCGTTCGGCCCGGGCCGATCGTCGGTGGTGCGGTGACGCCCTACGTACAGCGCCGCGAGAACCCGGATTACATCCCGGAGTACGACCACCCCCGGCTGGAGCCTCTGCTCAAGGAGACGTTGGGCGTCATCCTCTATCAGGAGCAGGTCGTCCAGGTCGCGGAGGAGCTCGCCGGGTTCACACCCGGCCAGGCCGACCAGCTCCGCCGCGCGATGACCCGCAAGCGCTCCGCCGAGGCGATGGAGGTGATGCGTTCGACGTTCATCGGGGGAGCGCTCGGTCAGGGGGTCGATCACAAGACGGCCGAGGCCGTCTTCGACAAGCTCACCGGCTTCGCCGAATACGGCTTCCCCAAGAGCCACGCAGCCGCCTTCGCGCTGCTCGCCTATCAGTCCTGCTGGCTGAGGCACTACTACCCCGCCGAGTTCCTCTGCGCGCTGCTCAACAACCAGCCGATGGGCTTCTACGCGCCGCATGTGCTCGTCAATGACGCGAAGCGGCACGGCATTCCCGTGCTCCGGCCGGATGTCAACGAGAGCGAGGTTGCCTGCACCGTCGCAGGTCGCCGCTCGGTGCGCATCGGACTCGCCTTCGTGAAGGGTCTCGGCGAGGATGTCGCCACCGCGATCCTGCTGGAGCGCCTTGCGCACGGACCCTACCGCTCGCTGGCCGATCTCATCCGCCGGGTGCCGCTGCGCCAGGAGGCGGTCCGTCACCTCATCGCCGCCGGCGCCTGCGACGGCTTCGGCATGCACCGCCGCGAGATGATCTGGCAGCTGGGGCTCTTCATCCCCTCACGCGCACTCACGAAGGGGCGAAAGCACAAGACAGAGGGCCGGCAGCTCTCGCTCGCGCTGCCGACCGAGCAGGATGCCGTCGAGCTGCCACGCACCTCGGCATGGGAGCGCATGGCCGGTGAGTACCGCATCCTCGGCATGTCGACGACCTTCCACCCGATGGCGCTGCTGCGGCCACGCCTGCCCAAGGACATGGTCTCGACCCGGAATTTGCGCGATCTCCCCGACGGCGCCCCGATCCGGCTGCCAGGACTGATCGTCTGCCGTCAGCGACCGGGCACCGCCAAGGGCATCACCTTTCTCCTGCTGGAGGACGAGTTCGACTTGGTCAACATCGTCGTCCACCCATGGCTCTACGAGAAACAGCGGCACCATGTCCGCGCAACGCCGCTGCTGGTGGTTCACGGTCGGCTGCAACACGCGAAGAACAACATCAACGTCGTGGCGGAGTCGGTTCAGCCGATCGAGGATATGCAGTTGGTCTACCCGTACGATGGTCACGACCCGAGGAGCGGACATCCGCTCGAGGAGCCCCGCGAGGAAGTCGACCCGAGGGTGATCCGGATCATCGCGCTGCGCGAGGAACGGACCGAGGGTCCGCGACGCCGGGCGGACATTCGCTCGATCAGCCCGGACTCGCACAACTACCGATGAAACAACGGCGGGACGACATGACCCGCGCGGAACATTGACGTGGACGATGATTGCCGAGCACAGCCAGATCCCCCGCTACTACAGGTCCTTCAATGACTCCGACCACGAAGCTCGAGACGCCCCTCGGCATACCGCACCGACCAGCCACCGCCGATCTCGATCTGCTTGCCGCCCTCGTTGCGCCTGGTGAGCTCAACCACCGCCTCGATGCGCTCCCGACTCAAGTCGCCTGAGAAACCGGATTGGAGGATCCAGTGACGCACCACTCGACGCTGCAACCCAACCGGCGCCCCCTGAATCGGATCCCAGACAAGACGACTGGCATCGTCCGTCGTCCGATGCAGCAAGAGGTGGCTGACGTCATCGAGCGCCTCCTCGTCGGCTCGGAGGATATCGGCCAGCGAGACGAGTCGTCCGGTGGCACCGGGCGCGATGTCCTCCATTAGAGGCAGCAGTGCGTGCCGGATACGATTGCGCCGGAAGTCCGGAGAGGTATTGCTTGGGTCCTCGATGATCGGAAGGCCCGACCGCTCAACCAGCTCGACGAGCGTCTCCGGCGATTCATGCAGAAACGGCCGAATCACCCGCATCTCGACACCGGACATCGAGCCTGGAACCGGCAGCACCTTGTCTGCCGCCATCCCGGAGAGTCCGGCGAGCCCCGAGCCGCGCAGCACGTGAAGCAGCACCGTCTCCGCTTGATCCCTGGCGTGGTGCGCAACGGCGATAGCATCGGCATTGACCGTGCTGACAACGCTCGCCAGCGTTCGGTACCGGAACACCCGCGCGGCGTCCTCAACGCTCCGCCCCCGGTACTGCTCCCGCAGCGGCGTTTCAGGCCGGTACACCCGCACATCGACACCGAGAGCGCAACCGATCTCGACGACTCGCTCGGCGTCTTGGGCCGCCTCGGGCCGCAATCCATGATCGACATGCGCAGCAGTCACCCGGCAAGCGCCGAGCCGCTCCAGTTCACCCAGCACCAACAGCAACGCGAGCGAGTCCTGCCCGCCCGAGTAGCCGACGACCAGATGCGGCGCCTCACCCCGAAAGTGATCGCGTAGGAACCGCCGCACACGCTGAATCAGTCCCGATTCGCCACGGAGAAACTCCGGGGCCCGGGACTGATCGTCGTGGAATCTTCGATTCATGCTGGCGGTCCAGATTGGTGCCGACGGGTGGATTCGAACCACCGACCGAAGGCTTATGAGTCCTTTGCTCTGCCACTGAGCTACGTCGGCAAACGTGCCGATATGAATGCTACCAAAGGCGATATGGGTCGTCAAACCGCGTCGAAGCGACTTCTGCCGGTACGCTACACTCGAGGACAAGGGCACCCCGCTGCCCCCACCCTGCCCGAGAACCCTCGCACCACATGGAGCCATGATGCAGACCGAGACGCACCCTCTTCTTGCCGACCTGAATGACGACCAGCAGCGGGCGGTCACCACTATCGAGGGACCGGTTCTTGTGGTGGCCGGCCCTGGCTCTGGCAAGACCCGCGTGCTCACCCACCGCATCGCCTGGCTCATGGAAGAGGAGCACGTCCCGCCCGAAGGCATCCTCGCCGTCACCTTCACCAACAAGGCGGCCAACGAGATGCGCGACCGCATCCGCCGCCTCGTGAGCGGTGCGGCGGCTGACGGCCTCGTGATGGGGACCTTCCATTCGGTCGGCGTGCGCATCCTGCGCCAGAACCCGTACCGCGCCGAGCAGCTCATCAATCTCAAGCCGAACTTCGTCATCTATGACACCGCTGACCAGCTCGATGTCGCCAAGGAAGCGATCATCCACGAGCGGATGGATCCCAAGCAGATCGCGCCACGCCGCATGCTGAGCGGCATCTCCCGATTGAAGTCCGAGATGAAGACGCCGCAGGATGCCGCCGCCGAGGCAATGTCCTACGACGACGAGCTGGTCGCGCGCGTCTTCGCCGAGTACGAGCACCGGCTGCGCGACCTCAACGCCGTCGACTTCGACGACCTGCTCACCCTGCCGCTCCGCCTCTTCGACGCGGACCCGCAGCTGCTCGAGAAGTACCAGGCGCAGTTTCGCCATATTCTTGTCGACGAGTATCAGGACACCAACCGCGTCCAGTACGTGATCGTGACCGCCCTCGCCGATATCTGGCGCAATCTCTTCGTTGTCGGCGACCCGGACCAGTCGATCTATGCGTGGCGGAACGCGGACATCACGAACATCCTGAATTTCAAGGACGACTACCCCGACGCGAAGCAGATCAACCTGGAGCTGAACTACCGTTCCACGGGCTACATCGTTCAGGCAGCCGACCGGCTGATCCGCGACAACACCGACCGGATCGACCGCCCCATCCGCACGATGAACCCGGATGGCGAGAAGATCGTCCTGCGAGAGTTGGCCGACCAGAACCACGAGGCGAGCTTTGTCGTTGACGAGATTCGTCGCCTCACTCAGCAGGGGTCCGCGCACCCGGAGGACATCGCGGTGATGTACCGAACCACGGCACAGTCCCGCGTGCTTGAGGAGGCATTCCGGCGCTCAGAGATCCCCTACCGCATCATCGGCGGCGTCCGGTTCTACGAGCGGCGCGAGGTCAAGGATGTCCTCGCCTTTTTCAAGCTGCTCTACAACCCCGACGACCGGCTCAGCCTCGACCGTATCATCGACAATACCCCGCTCGGCAAGGGCTTCGGCCCGAAGGCGATGGAGACGCTGCTCGACTGGTCGCGGGACGCCGGGCTTTCGCCGGTCGACGGTCTCATTGCACTCGCGCCGTCGGTCGCGCAGGATCAGCGGCTCGCCTCACCGCCGGAGATCACCGGATCGGCGCGCAAGACGGCCGAGCGCATTGGCTCGACGCTGGTGATCCTGTTGGAGCGATCGACGTCGTCGACACTCAGCGAGCTCTTCGACGACATCGTCGAGGTGAGCGAGTATCGAGAGCAGTTCCGCAACGGCACTGAGGAGGAGCTGCAGCGC
>DASYWL010000166.1:0-2406 GCA_035936055.1 Thermomicrobiales bacterium | reverse complement strand
TGCCTCCGTGGCGGCCACCGGGATCGGGCTCGCGCAGGAATACGCCGATCGTGAGCAGGAAGGCCCCGTCTCTGGTGCAGCGGACGGCATGGCGGACGCCCGGCGCGAGCGAGATCAACTCACCAGCGTCGAGCGGGTGTGCCTCGCCCTCGACGTCGACCTCCATGCTGCCCTCGATCGTGTGGATGGTGATCGGTCCCGGTGCGGTGTGCTCCTGCAGCTCGCCGTCCTCCAGCATTGTCACAACCACTACGCGCAACGTACTCGTCTTGATCAGCGTGTTGGCCCGGTGTCGCGCTTCGCTGTTCGGGTCCGGGGGAATCGACGCGATCACCTCGGAGATGTCCGCCCTCCCATAAATCTTCTGGCCTTCAATCATGGTGTCTCCTCCTCAACTGGCTGGCGCCATCTTGCCCGATTCTGGGTTTCGCGTACAGCCTACACGGGACTTGCTATCGCCCTGAATCGCAATCCCGATACCAGTCGCAGCAACTGTAGCAGGGGCAGTTTGATGCGCTCGACAGATTCCACAAGAGGTGCGGGGATGCGAGTTCACGGGGTCATCGAGCGGAGTTGCATGTTTGTTTGCGCGGAGATCCTGTTCGCGTTGAACGGTTCGCCAGCCAGTGCCATCCCCGGGGCGACCGGCTCGATCGCTGCCCGGCAGGTCGATCTCAATGCCAACTTCACTGTCCAACAGGATGTTCCGATCTCGTGGTGTGCCGAATTGCACAAGAATTCCCGCTCGATCTGTGCCGCTTGTCCCTTACATCCGCTCGAGCAGCGCTTCACACTGAATCCATTGAGCGACAGCGCAGTCGCACTGCCCGATGTTGGGCAGAGTGCACAGTTGACGCGGTGTTCGGAGGGTGACACCGCAAGCCAAGCATGGAGGGGAGTTTTCCTATGGACACCGGTAACACGGCTTTCGTTCTGATCGCGGCTGCGCTGGTCATGCTCATGACCCCGGCGCTGGGGTTCTTCTATGGGGGTCTGGTCAACCGCAAGAACGTGCTCTCGACCCTCATGCACAGCTTCTTCACGCTGGCGCTCGTCAGTGTGGTGTGGGTGCTGTGGGGCTACTCACTCGCCTTTGGTGAGGACAAGGGCGGGCTGATCGGCGGCCTCGACTTCCTCGGGCTGCGCGGCATCGCACCGGACGATCTGATCGAGGGTCCCGACATCCCGGTGATGGCCTTCGTCGGCTTCCAGATGATGTTCGCCGTCATCACCCCGGCGCTCATCACCGGAGCGTTCGCCGAGCGCAAGCGCTTCAAGTCCTTCGTGATCTTTACCTTGGCGTGGTCGACGCTGGTGTATGCGCCACTGGCCCATTGGGTCTGGGGTGGCGGGTGGCTCTTCGAGATGGGCGCCCTCGACTTCGCCGGTGGCACCGTCATTCACATCTCCTCGGGTGTCGCGGCAGTGATCGCCGCCCGGATGCTCGGCCCGCGTGTCGGATTCGGCAGCAAACCGGCTGACCCGCACAACCTCACGCTCACGGTCCTTGGCGCTGGACTGCTCTGGTTCGGCTGGTTCGGCTTCAACGCCGGCAGCGCTCTCGCCGCGAACGGGCTCGCTGCGCACGCCTTCGTAGTCACGAACGTAGCTGCGGCGATGGGCGCGATGACCTGGATGACCGTCTCCTGGATTCATCACGGACGTCCGAGCGTGCTCGGTGCCGCAGCTGGCGCGATCGCCGGTCTGGTTGGCATCACCCCGGCCGCCGGATTCGTTGGGGCTTCCTCGGCGATCATCATCGGCTTCGGTGCCGGCATCTTCTGCTTCTTCGCGGTCGACCTGCTCAAGCAGGTGATCAAGCTCGACGACGCGCTCGACGTCTTCGCGGTCCACGGAGTCGGCGGTATCTGGGGCGCGTTGGCAACGGGACTCTTCGCCGACGCCGCCATCGGCGGCACAGACGGTCTCTTTTTCGGCAACCCTGAGCAGCTCGGGATTCAGTTTGTCGCGACGGTTGCCGCGATCGCCTTCGCTGCCGTGATGACCTTCCTGATCCTCAAGGCGATCGGCCTGGTGACTGCCCTTCGCGTGCAGGAGGACGAGGAAACCCTCGGACTTGACTCGAGCCAGCACGGCGAGTTGGCCTACCAGCTCTAGCGACACCGTCATCCCAGTGGGCGTCCGCTCAGGTTTCGAAGGAAAGGAACCTCACCATGTTGGTCGTCGCCTTCATCTGCTTCCTCAGTCTCATCGTCGGATGGCTGGTCGCTCCCACCTCGGCGCCGCGCCAGAGCGTCGAGCCGACGAGTTCTGCCGCCGTCTCGGAGCCAGGCACCGCGCCTGCCTGACAATGTGATCACACCTCATTTTCATCCTCCTGCGCGCTGGAGCTCGTCCTACGGGGCGGGCTTCAGTGTTGGCTGATTCCACAGTGTGGTGGGCGCC
>DASYWL010000165.1:0-2319 GCA_035936055.1 Thermomicrobiales bacterium | reverse complement strand
TGGCTGCACGTCAGTGGACATGTCGAGTGGGACATGGCAGAGGGCGGCCCGGATCGTATCCAGCGGAAGATGGTTGATCTCCACAGCTGGGGCTACAGCGCCGAGTTGCTCCCGGTGGGCGATCTGGCGTCCCTGGAGCCGGACCTGACACCGCCGGTCGGGTTGGAAGCCTTTATCTACTACCCGAATGAGGGGTACATCGACCCCGCTGCGTTCGTCGGGCTACTGGCGAACCGGGCGCGCGAGCTGGGCACGACGATCCGGACGGGTGTGGCGGTGACAGGGCTACTGCAGGAGAGGGGCCGCGTCACCGGGGTAGTGCTCGCGAGTGGCGAGCGGATCGAGGCCGATACGGTCGTTGCCTGTGCCGGAATCGGGGCCCCGGGAATCCTGGAGCAGGTCGGGATGCATCTGCCCATGCTCCATTCGGTTCGGTGGGCCTGGTGGCGGTGACCGGGCCATCACCAGCCCGATTGCGAGCGGTGCATCACAACGAGGGCATGAGCATGCGTCCCGACGGCGGCGGCAGGATCATGATGCGGGATTGGGATTTCGACGCGATGGCGGATGCCGCCACGCCGGCACACCCGCATCCCCCGTTTGTCCATGACCTCCTGGATCGGGTCGTCACGGTGTTGCCGACTCTTGCCGGTGCGCGGGTGGAGGCAGCGCGCATCGCGGTCAGGCCCATCCCCGGCGATGACCTCCCGGTGGTCGGGTATGTTCCCGGCGTGGACGGGCTTTACGTGATGGTCGGGCACGGCGCGATCACGCATGGCCCGCTGGTGGCGCGGCTGGCAGCGCACGAAATCGCCTTTGGCGAGTGCTGCGCTCGCCTGGAGCCATATCGCCCCGAGCGTCTCGTCACGCCGTTGACAAGCGTCGGCTGATCAGGAGCCGGATGCACGACGGGAGCGAAATGACGAGCCCGCCCGGCTAGACACCGGGCGGGCTCGCAGCAAGGCGCGCTGGCGGATCGGTCGCCAGCTGCGGCGCTAACTGCCGTTGCTCGTCGAGGTCTTCTCCGTGATGCCCGGGTAGAGGTTGACCACCGCGGTGAGCTCATGGCCGTAGTCCACGTACTCGGCGCGCGCGTAGACCTGGTTCACCAGGTAGAGGCCGTACCCCGCGTAGTTCTCCTGGAGGGCAATGTTGGCCTCCTTCCAGAGCTGAGCCTGCTCGTCGGGATCCGTGGTAGCGAGCGCCTGGTCCACGTACTCGCTCACATCGAACTTCGAGAAGTTCGTCGGGCCGCCACCCTCCGTGAAGAACTGTGAAAGGTAGACATGCGCGTTCGGCCGGTAGGCGATGTAGAAGGTCAGCGCGTTCTCGTCCTGGCGGATGAGATCGTGATAGGCCTGGTGCTGCACCACCTCGAGGTTGACGTTGATACCGATCTGGCGCAGCTCCTCGGCGAGGACCTCATAGTTGCGCCGGTAGGCATCCTGCTCCGAGGTGACGAGATCGACCTCGAAGCCGTCCGGGTAGCCAGCCTCTTCTAGGAGTGCCCTTGCCTCCTCCGGGTTAGTCTCGATGTTGACACCGGCCTCGTTGGCCTCTTCCTCGGTCAGGCCACCCGGCATGAGCTGCGCAGGAACAGGGGAGAAGACCGCCTCGCCGACGGGCTCGCCGGAGAGCGCGATATGGTTCTCGCGGCTGAGCGCCGTGATCACGGCCTCGCGGACCAGCGGGTCGTCGAACGGCTCAACCTCCGTGTTAATGTTGAGGAAGACCACCTCGCCGACACCGAAGACGTCCGCGGCGAAGCCTTCCATCGCGTCGATGCGCTCGACCCACTGCGCTTCGGGGAGCCCGTGGATGACATCGAGGTCACCGGACAGGAGGGCGAGCTCGCGCGATGTCGCGTCCGGGATGAAGCGCACCTCGACGCCGGCGAGCTCCGGCGCGCCGCGGTAGAACGGATCGAACGCGTCCAGCACCACGCTGTTCTGCGTCGTATAGCTATCGAGCATGAAGGGGCCGGTGCCGACCGGCGCGGTGACGAACCCATCCGCACCCAGCGCCTCGAACGGCACCTTCGGGATGATGAAGCCGCCGGAGTAGTTGGCGATGTTCGGGTAGAAGAGCGTCTCGGAGATCGGCTGGTCAAGGATGATCTCGACCGTCAGCTCATCGACCACTTCAAAGGACCAGCCCTCATAGTTGGCCGAGTAGCTCGAGGTGTCCGGGTTGGCCGCCTTCTGGAACGAGAAGACGACATCTTCGGCAGTCAGCTGGTACGACTCTGTGCCCGCAGTCTCGCTCGGATGCACCATCACATCATCGCGCAGCCGTACGGTCCATGTCTGCGTTCCGTCA
>DASYWL010000164.1:0-2111 GCA_035936055.1 Thermomicrobiales bacterium | reverse complement strand
CCCGAGCATGAGCATCTCCTCGGCCGTTTGGGTTCCTCCGAGCAGCGGGTTGTAGTAATCGAGCAGATACGGTCGTTGCGCAAGCGCCAGAGCCATCTGTCCGGCAACCAGGCCCACGATCACTATCGTCGCCACGCGCTTCCACGCGATGCGCCCCGTCGCCCATATCAGGCGGGCAGTGCCGACGATGCCGATGGCGGCGAACAGGTCGAGGAACACAAAATCCGGGAGGATGTAGCGATCGAACTTCCGCGTTCCAGCCGCCATCCCCACGGAATAGACCACCACGAAGGCGGCCAGAATCACGACCGGTCGCCAGGAGCGGCGGGGCATGATCGACGCGATGCGAAACAGAAAGGCGAGGGCCACGATGGCCAAGCCCACCAGGGTGAACGGGGTGAGCTTGTAGAGCGCTACGAACACGTACATCAGGATACCGGGGTCGCCCTCGACCGTCTCTCCCGCGAAGTACAGGCCCCACGGGTGTGGCGTTTCGATCGATCGGCGCCACTCCGCCAGCGTTTCCGCGATGGTGCCGACCGGGCGGACCCACAGCGCGGGCCAGAGCACGACCGTGGTCACGAGGCTCGCCCCGACCACGAGGGCGGCCGTCTTGGCCGCCGTCAGCGCTGCCGCTCTCCCCGGCTGTGTGCGTTGCCGGTAGCGGGAGATCGCGCCATCGATGATCACGAGCAGGATGATCGGGAGCAGCACCAGGCCGGTCAGCCGGGTGAGCCAACAGAGCGCTGCCAGCACCCCGGCGAGCGCCCAGAGCCATAGCCTCGCCGGATACCTGTCGGCGTACGCAGCGGCGAGCATGCTCGCGAAGGCGGTGATACCGGTCATGCCGTCGACATGGAGCAACTGATCGTGGGCGACCAGAAACGGGTCAAACACGATGAATGCCGCGGCGAGCGCGGTGACGGCAAGGCCGAACAGGCGATACATCAGCCACACGGCGACGAGGAACACCCCGGCCTGCAGGACGATCTTGGCCACACGTGCGGCGATGAGAACCGAGAGCGGATCGCCCCCGGCGGCGCGGATCGGCTCGTGCACCGATTTGAGGCGGCCCTCTCCCCAGGTGGGGGCCTCGATTGGGCCGGGATCGTCCGTGACATAGTTCGGGAGCTCGGCCAAGTACCCCAGCGTGCCGGCCCACATGATTGTCACGGCGGGATAGAGGAACTGGCTCGTCTCGGCAAGATCGCCGTGTGCCAGGGCATGGTAGAAGTTCGCCGAGATGCCGAGGAAAACGGGCTCATCGACCGTTACCACGCGGTCGATGGCGAGCGTGCGCGGCCACACGTAGAGACCAGCTACGGCGACAAGGACGAGCAGAAGCAGCACGCGCCGTCGAGCTCGAGGGAGATCCCGGCCGAAACTCGCCCGGGGCCGGGATGGTGTCTGGGGTCTGGCGGGCGGAGTGGTCTCTGCCCGCGTTGACGTTGCCCCCTCGCTGAGGCCGGAGCGGTCCGTGAACGGCTGGGACGAGTCCGTGGCGCCGAGATCCATACACACACCACCTCGAATGCCGGGCGCGGTTTCCGTCGAGGTGCAAACCATCGCACGTCCTGGAACACACCTCACCTGCTCCAGCTCGTGGTTTGCCCTTCGTCTCTTCGCGTGGGCGTGCGCACATTATATCCATCTCCGTAGGGATTGGCCGGGGAGCTCCAATGACCAGCACCGGTCGCACGTGCCGCTTGATCGGAGGCAACGACCGCCAGTGATCACAGCGGTCGGCCTGTCGGGCCCGGCCGGGCCGGGTCATCACCGCCGCGACGAGGACATACGCCCCAGGCCCCCTCGGCAGGACAGAACCGGAGCTTACGGATTGGCGCCCGCGTCCGGAACACCGCTTGCACACCTGGAGCCGATCACCGCCGCTGGGTGGCTGATGGAGCTGTCCGGCGGGTAGACCGGGAGCGACTCCCCGGTCTCGCCGTCGTGAACGGTGATCTCCAGCAGGTAGTCGCCGGTGCCTTCTGTGGCCAAGGGCGGGATCTCCAGCGTCACATCCGTGACTAGTCCGCGCCGTGGTCTGGGCTCGAAGGTCGCTTCCCATGTTTGGTCGACTGCCGGGGTATTGAGCGTGCGCGGCACCAGCT